>CAZGKQ010000212.1:0-2884 GCA_964526125.1 uncultured Faecalibacterium sp. | reverse complement strand
TCGCGCGTGCCGAGGTTCACGGCGTACATGACCTCCGTGTTGGCCTTTTTCGCCCAGTCTACAAACTCATGCAGACCGAAGGTGTTCGGCTCGGTGGTCTTCCAGGCCAGATCCAGCCGACGGGGACGCTTGTCCTTCGGGCCAATGGAGTCCTCCCAGCGGAAGCCGGAGACGAAATTGCCGCCCGGATAGCGCACCACCGGCACGTTCAGCTTCCGCACCAGTTCCAGCACGTCGCGGCGCAGACCCTGCTCGTCCGCCTCCGGATGACCCGGCTCGTAGATACCGGTATACACCGCGCGCCCCAGATGTTCGATGAACGAACCGTAAAGGCGCTTGTCAATGCTGGAAATGACATAGTCCTTGTCCAGAATCAGCTTTGCCTGCTTCATGAAAATCAGTTTCCTCCTCAAATTTTCATTGATTATTGCAAATCAAACGTCAGCACCATCACCGCGTAGGCCGGCAGCGTCACCGTTGCCTCTTCGTCCGTCAGCTGACAGACACCCGTGGTCGGAGCGCAGTTGTCCTTGCGCGTGAAGGTGTTGGTTGCCTTGTATTTGCCGGTCAGCAGCGTATAGGCAGCCTCCTGCGGTTTAACATTCGACAGCTGAAGCGAAATCTCCTCTTCATATTCCGAAACATTAACCAGTTTGACGAAAAGTTTTTCGTCCGTGCGCGTCACCACATGGTAGATGCGCTGGTTGATGGTATCATGGTCGCTTTCCACCACCCAATCGCCCAATGTGGTCGAGAACATCTGCTGGACGTAGTAATTCGGGGTCAGCAGCACCTCCCGGGCGTTGAACCAGATCAGATCCGGCGACCACTGATACATACCGTCACGCGCAAACAGCGGCGCATAGCAGGCCATCTTCACCACATCGCTGTTGCGTTCCAGACCCGTCATGTAGGCCGCTTCGCACAGCGCGGAGTACAGGTTGTTCGGGCGCTTGCCGCTCGATGCCGTCTCGTGCGCCGCATATTCGCCAAGGAAGACGCTCGTTGTGCGCGGATAAGAATCGTAGCGATGTGTGTTGTTCAGGAACCAGTCGCTGTCCATGTAGTAATGCTCGTCCACCAGACTGTCCGCAAATTTGGCGCGGATGGTGTTCCAGGAGGCATCAATCAGGCCGCCTTCCGCCACCGGACCAGCCGAAACAACCAGCGTCAGATCCGGATATTTCTCCTTCACCTTCGCAGACAGCACCGCATAGCGGTCAAAGTAGATGGTATCCCAGTTTTCGTTGCCAATGGCCAGATACCGCAGGTCAAACGGCTCCGGATGACCCATTTCAGCACGCAGCGCACCCCATTCGGTGTCCACATCACCCGTGGCGAATTCCACCAGATCCAGAATGTCCTGTGCATACTCTTCCAGTTCCAGCATCGTCAGCGGCGCTTCCTTCACGTCGCGTGCCTGACACAGCAGGCCAGCATGCACCACCGGCAGGGGCAGCGCGCCAATCGTCTCCGCCAGACAGAAGTACTCATAGAACCCCAACCCGTAGCTCTGCATGTAGCCCCAGGTATTGAAGTTCTCCTTGCGCTCTTCCACCGGCCCCACGGTATCCTTCCAGTTGTAGAAATTGCTGCGATAGTAGCTGCCTTCCACAATGCAGCCACCGGGGAAGCGCAGGAAGCGCGGATGCAGCTCCTTGAGTGCTTCCACCAGATCGCCGCGCAGGCAGCCGTTCACCGCATCGTCGGGCATGAGCGAGGCCATGTCAAAATCCACCGTGCCCGTGCCGTGCATGATGAAGGACAGCACCGCGTCACAATCCTCCTCCGGGGAGAATGTCCACTCATACTTCTGCCACTCGTCCGTCAGCGTGAAGCGGTGCGGCACGGCAATGCTCTTGCCTGTGCGCTCCGTCAGCGACATTTCCACCGTGCCGTCAAACCCGGCGGAACGCATGTAGACGCTGGCCTTGTAGGTTTTGCCGCCCGTAATGGTCACGCCGCCGGTGAAGGTGGACGCGCCGTAACCCAGATTGGCAAAGCGATAGTCCCCCTCGGTGCACTCGACGCTGATGTAGGTCGGGTTGTTTTCATTCAGCGGCGATTCGCGCTGGATGCTGACCACGCCTGTCGCGTTGGCCGCCAGATTGAACCCCCAGCCGGTCAGATGGTCAAAATCGCGCGGATTGAGAATATCCTCATATTCAAAGGAGCGGTTTTGCAGCAGCTCTGCATAGATGCCGCCGTCCGCCGCGTGGTTAATGTCCTCGAAGAACAGGCCGTAGAGCGTGTCACTCATTTCGATGGTCGTTTTTTCTGCATCTGCCGTCAGGGTGCTGCTGTTTCCCTCCGCCTGCGCCATCCCGGCGAGCAGCAGCAGTGCCGTCGTCAGTGCCATCAGCCGCTTGAACATGATCTTTCCTCCCCTTTTCAAAGGAATTTCCGGATGTTCTTTTCAAAGAAAAAGGGGAAAACGGCTCCGAAAAACCGTTTTCCCCAGAAAACCGTTTGTTACAGGTGTCTCTGTCTGTTCAGCGCGAACGCTTCCCGGAAATTAGTCCAGGCCGTACACGGTCTTGAAGGCAGCAATCGCCTGCTCGTAGTAGTACTGACCCTGCTTCTCCAGCTCTTCGACGTAGTCGTAGGGATCAATGTCGCCGTTGGCGATCGCCGCTTCGATGCCGATCGTGCCGTTGAAGTCAGCCGTCTGATAGTAGCCAGCCAGGAAGGCATTGAAGCCCGGGATGGTACGAGCGCCCCAGGTAACGGGGTTCTTGATGTTCGCGAGCAGTTCTTCCCAGTCATTCCAGTAGCCCAGATCCGGCAGCAGCTTGGCGAACTCGGCGTTCAGCTCTTCGTCCTGGATCATCGGCCAGCAGTTCGGCACGTCGTAAGCGCGGTTTTCGGTGCCTTCCCAAACCAG
>CAZGKQ010000211.1:0-2897 GCA_964526125.1 uncultured Faecalibacterium sp. | reverse complement strand
TGGCGGCGAAGGCGTGACAGAGCTGGCGACGCTGGTGACGGATCTGGTGGACAGCGCAGAAAAAGTGGCACCGTCCTACACCTACGACATTTCTCTGCCGCTGAAGGACAAAATTGAGGCTATCGCCACCCGGATTTACGGTGCAGCCGATGTTTCCTTCGCCGGAAATGTGCTGAAGCAGCTGCAAAAGCTGGAAGACGAAGGCTGGAAGGACTGCCCCGTCTGCATTGCCAAGACGCAGTACTCCTTCTCCGACGACCCCAAGGCACTCGGTGCGCCCACGGGACACACGCTGCACATCCGGCAAGTGCGCCTGAGCGCCGGTGCAGGTTTTGTGGTGGCTTTTGCCGGGGACATCATTGCCATGCCGGGTCTGCCGAAAGTTCCGGCGGCGGTCAACATTGATGTGGACGAAAACGGCGAGATTGTCGGTTTGTTCTGATTTCGATGCAATTTTTCGATACAATTTCAGGGGCGTTTCTGCTGAAAAGCGGAAGCGCTCTCCCCTTTTTCGGAGGCATTTTTCATGAAAGCCATGACTTACATCCAGCAGGGCGACTTTTGCCTGATTGACAAACCCAGGCCAACCCTCCTCGACCCCCATGATGCCCTCGTCCGCGTGACCCTCAGCTCCATCTGCACCAGTGACCTCCATATCAAACACGGCTCCGTCCCCCGTGCCGTCCCCGGCATCACCGTCGGTCACGAAATGGTCGGCATCGTCGAACAGGTCGGCTCTGCCGTTCATACCGTCCGCCCCGGCGACCGCGTGACCGTCAATGTCGAAACCTTCTGCGGCCACTGCTTCTTCTGCCAGCATGGCTACGTCAACAACTGCACCGATCCGAACGGCGGATGGGCGCTCGGCTGCCGCATCGACGGCGGACAGACAGAGTTCGTGCGCGTCCCCTATGCCGATCAGGGGCTGAACAGAATTCCCGACAGCGTGACCGATGAACAGGCACTGTTCGTGGGCGATATTCTGGCAACGGGCTTCTGGGCGGCTCGAATTTCGGAAATTCGCCCGGAAGATACCGTGCTGATTATCGGCGCAGGCCCGACGGGGCTTTGTTCGCTGATCTGCACGCTGCTCAAAGCGCCCAGACGCATCATCGTCTGCGAAAAGGATGCGCAGCGGCGGCAATTTGTTCATCAGCATTATCCCACGGTGGAAGTCTGCCGTCCGGAGGAATGTGAAGCGTATGTGCTCGCCCACTCCGATCACGGCGGCGCAGATGTGGTGATGGAAGTGGCCGGAGCGAAAGATACCTTCCAGCTGGCGTGGAAATGCGCCAGACCAAACGCCATCGTGACGGTGGTCGCACTCTACGACGAAGCGCAGATGCTGCCCCTGCCGGAAATGTACGGCAAGAATCTGATTTTCAAGACCGGTGGCGTGGACGGATGTGACTGCGCGGAAATTCTGCGCCTGATTGAAGAGGGCAAAATCGACACCACACCGCTGATTACCCACCGCTATCCGCTTTCGCAGATTGAGGAAGCGTATCGCGTGTTTGAGAACCATCTGGATGGGGTCATCAAGATGGCGATTCAGGGATAAATCATTTTGTATCGCCCTGTAAAGGAGGTTTTCCGCATGCCCATTGCACATTCCATGACCGAGCTGATCGGCCACACGCCCCTGTTGGAGCTGACCCGTTTCAGCCAGCGACACGCCCTGTCCGCCCATCTGCTGGCAAAGCTGGAATCCTTCAACCCCGGCGGCAGCAGCAAGGATCGCGTCGCGCTGTCCATGATGGAGGACGCGGAACGCAGCGGTCGTCTCTCCCCCGGCGGTACCGTCATCGAACCCACCAGCGGCAACACCGGCATCGGTCTGGCCATGGTAGCGGCCAGCCACGGCTACACGGCCATCATCGTCATGCCGGACAGCATGAGCGTGGAGCGGCAGCGGCTGATGAAAGCCTACGGGGCGCAGGTGATCCTCACGCCCGGCCACCTTGGCATGCAGGGCGCTGTGGACTATGCCGAAACGCTGGCCGCCCGGACACCCAACGCCATCGTGGCCGGACAGTTTGTCAACCCGGCCAATCCGGCGGCGCATGTGGCTTCCACCGCGCCGGAAATCTGGGCGGACACCGACGGTCAGGTAGATGTGCTGGTCGCCGGGGTTGGCACAGGCGGCACGCTGACGGGGATTGCGACGTTTTTGAAGCAGAAGAATCCGGCCATTCACGTTGTCGCGGTGGAACCGGCTTCTTCGCCGCTGCTGTCCGGTGGGAAGGCCGGTTCGCATGGTTTGATGGGGATTGGGGCGAATTTTGTGCCGGAGGTGCTGGATCGGGCGTTGATTGATGAGGTTATTCCGGTCAGTGAGGAGGAGGCTTATCAGATAGGTCGGGAGCTGGCGGCGAGTGAGGGCGTGTTGTGCGGCATTACCTCCGGCGCGGCGGTGTGGGCGGCGATGCAGGTCGCTGCGCGGCCTGAATTTGCAGGAAAGAACATTGTGGTTATCCTTCCGGATAGTGGCGAACGGTATTTGACCACCTCCATGTTTGCCGATGGCGAGGAGTAACCTGCCATTTTGAAAAAAGGAACAGGCGCTGTTCCCTTCCGCGTTTTCCGCAGCGAGGGGACAGCGCCTGTTCTTTGCCTTTTTCTAGCTGGCGGCCATCAATCCTTCTCTTCCTCGACATGCACGGTTTCTTTCGGAATTTCGCAAAAGAAAACCGTCTCGTGTTCGTCGCTTTTCAGATGAATGTCGCCACCGTACCTGCGCAGCGTGTCGCGCACAATAAACAGCCCCATGCCATGTCCGTCTGATTTCGTCGTCACGCCGGCCTCAAAAATGCGCTCCTGATCCGCCATGGGAATCGGCGTACCCGTGTTGGCCACGGAAAACGCGTAGCTGCGGATGTTCTCCGTCAGGGAAATGA
>CAZGKQ010000210.1:0-2921 GCA_964526125.1 uncultured Faecalibacterium sp. | reverse complement strand
TATGGAAATCCTGATTCGCTACCACGACGGCGCTGAGCCGCTGGAAATATTCAACCTTGGCGACTGGATCGACCTGAAGGCCGCAGAAACCGTCGAGATGAAGGCCGGTGACTATCGCATCATCTCGCTGGGCGTGTCGATGCAGCTGCCGGAAGGGTATGAAGCGCACATCGTGCCGCGCAGTTCCACCTTCCGCCGCTGGGGCGTGATTCAGGCCAACAGCATGGGCGTGATTGATAACAGCTACAGTGGCGACAACGACGTGTGGGGCTTCCCGGCGATTGCGATGCGCGATACCACCATCGAGCGCGGCGACCGCATCTGCCAGTTCCGCCTGATGAAGAAGATGGAAAAACCGACGCTGGTGACGGTTGAGGCGCTGTCCGGCGCGGATCGCGGCGGATTTGGTAGCACGGGGGCGAAATGATGCGCTATCATCCGCTGACGGAGAAGCCGTGGCTGTGCACCGCTGCGCATCGGGAGCTGGAACCGTGCGCGGCGCTGTCCGGGGCTGTGCGGTGCTTCTGGGGCGGCGAAAATGGCGCAGGAGAAGCGCCTGAACGCATCATTCCCGATACCTGTGCGGATCTCATCTACCGCGTGGACGAAACGACAGGCGTGGTCAACGGCATATTCTGCGGTGTGAGCGATCTGTGCGCGTTCAGCGGCTTTCAGGGAACGCCCGGCCATCGTTACACCACCTTCGGCATCCGATTCTATGCGTGGAGTGCGTGCTTTTTCGCGGAAGATTCGCTGCGCGGCAGCTGCAATGTGTGCGAGAATCCTGAAATCCGCTTCGGCTGGCTGGATGTGCCGCTTCGGCGAGCGTTGCCCCGGCTGCACACGCTGGAAGCCCGTGCGGAACTGGCGCAAAGGCTGCTGCTGGCGCATCCGGCGCGGAAAGTGACACTTCTCCCCGGCGTGGTGGGGAGCATCATCGACCAGCGCGGCACGCAGCCAGTCACGGCGCTCGCCCGGGCGCATTTTCTGAGCACGCGGCAGCTGGAACGGCTCTGCGCGGAATACATCGGCCTTTCGCCGAAGAAGCTCAGCGAGTTGATTCGCTATCAGATGATCTGGCAGGAGCTGCAATATCGTCCCTGCACCGCGCAGGAGCTGGTGGAACGCTATGGTTTTGCGGATCAGGCGCATCTGCTGCGCGAATTTAAGCGCTACCATGGGGAAAATCTGTCGCATTTTTTCAAGACAACGGGGGAAAAAGGTGCTATCCTGACAGGAAAGCGCTGATATAGCGCCGACGAAAGGAGCATTCACCATGAAAATGCGAAACGATGTGAGCGTATGCGGCGCGGATTGCCAGGCGTGCTACCTGAAGGACAGGTGTCCGGGGTGCAATGCCTGTCGGGGGGAAGTTTTCCACTGTGCAGCCGGGCAGAAATGCCGCATTTACCATTGCGTGCGCGATGAAAAGGCACTCCCGGACTGCGGCTGCTGCCCCGAAGCCCCCTGCGACATCTGGATGAAGACGCGCGACCCCTCGTATACGGATGAGGCGTTCGCGGCGAACATTCAGGAGCGCATGGCACGCTTCCCGGACGTTTACAGGGAGGCGAACCGTCGCCTGGCGGACGAGATGCTGGACAAGCTGGCTCCGCTGGGAGAAGTCCGCCGAATTGCCATGATGGGCGGCTACATCTTTTATTATCGCGAGAAGATTGTGGGCATCCTGACTGGCCGGGGAATTCTGATGAAGGATGTGCCAGCCGCCCGGGAAGCCATGCCGGATGCGCGCATCGAGCCGCCCTACGACGGCGCAAAGCCGATGCTGCACCTGACGCTGCTGGGCGACGGAGAGAGGCTCCGCGCAATGGTGGAAAAGATGGAACCGGAGCTTCCGGCGCGAAAAGTGCGCAAAAAAGCGCGGCAGAATGAAAAAGCATGAGGGAGCACGTCCGCCGATGGCCTTCAGGAGAAAAATATCGTGAAAAGGCTTGAAAAAACCGCCGCAACGGCTTGACAAAGCGAAAAAAATATAGTACAATGACAAATGGCATCAATAGCTCCGCTTGCCCCGGAAACTATTGAAACACCGCGGAGGACATGCGACCATCATGCCGTGCCGCACACACATAGAGAACCATCACTTAGGGAGGAAAAACCTTTGAAGACGTTCATGCCGAAAGCGGCTGACATTACCCGTCAGTGGTATGTTGTCGATGCCGAGGGTCAGGTGTTTGGCCGTGTGGCCAGCCAGGTCGCGAACATCCTTCGCGGCAAGAATAAGCCGATTTACACCCCCAATGTGGATACCGGCGATTATGTCATCATCATCAATGCAGATAAGATTGTCATGACCGGCAAGAAGCTGGATCAGAAGATCTATTATCATCATAGCGGCTATGTTGGCGGCCTGAAGGAAGTCAAGTATCGCAAGCTGCTGGCTGAGAAGCCCGAATTTGCTATCCGCCATGCTGTGGTTGGCATGTTGCCCAAGGGACCGCTGGGTCGCCAGATGGCCAAGAAGCTGAAGGTGTATGCTGGCCCGAATCATGACCATGCGGCTCAGAAGCCCGTGAAGTACGACCTCGTGTAAGGCGGAAAGGAGAATAACAAATGGCTAAGGTTGAATACAGCGCTGTTGGTCGCCGTAAGAAGGCTGTTGCTCGCGTCCGCCTGGTGGCTGGCGATGGCAAGATCATCATCAACAAGCGTGATATTGATAACTACTTCGGTCTGGAGACCCTGAAGATGACCGTTCGTCAGCCCCTGGTGCTGACTGGCACGACCTCTTTCGACGTGCTGGTGAACGTCTGCGGCGGCGGCATTTCCGGCCAGGCTGGTGCAATCCGTCACGGCATCTCCCGTGCCCTGTGCAAGGCTGATCCCGACCTGCGTCCTGCCCTGAAGAAGGCTGGCTTCCTCACGCGCGATCCTCGTATGAAGGAGCGCAAGAAGTACGG
>CAZGKQ010000209.1:0-2926 GCA_964526125.1 uncultured Faecalibacterium sp. | reverse complement strand
TCATGCGTTGAAATTCAGGTATTCTTCCTCCGGCGGCGGAACAATCTCCGTCCGCGCCTCGTGGAGCATCAGCATTTTTTCGCCCTGCATCTCCACCACCTTGCACTGGGCGGTCAGGCGGAAAAAGGCCTTGGTGCTGGGCTTCTGGATGCCCTGCGTAATCCAGCCGATGGGCTGAATGTCGTTGGCGCAGCAGGTCATGGCCATGCGCCCGAACATGTAGTAGCCCCGGGGCAGGGAACGGTCGGCAAAGGCCTGCCCGACAAGGCGGACGGTCTTGCGGTCGTAGCGGTCGGCATGATCCAGCGAGTCCAGATAGAACGTCGGGATGTTTTCATCCGAAATTTCAATGACACCGGCTTTCATGTCGTAGGGGAGGTCTTCGTCCGCCACGCCGTCTTCGCTGGTGCCGTCGGTGTTCTCGAAGATGATGTTCGTCTTGGGATTGACGGCCTTGAGCTGCCGCCGCCACGGACTTTTGTTCTCGCCCGGCTTGCAGCGGTTGACCAGAATCAGGTCGGCCACCTTCATCGGGTCGGTCAGCATCTGGCGCATGTTGGTGAAGTAGTTGTCAAACGTGGTGGCATCCACGGTGGTGATGATCTGCACCACTTCCCACTTGCGCGGCAGCATGCAGCTGCCCAGCCGCTCAATCGTCCAGATGCTGTTGTATTCGATGATGATGCGCTCAGGCTGGTACTCTTTGTCCAGCGCTTCCAGCTTTTTGGTGTTCATGTCGTCTGCTTCTTCCAGCAGGACGACCGTAGTGTTGGGGGCGCTTTCGTATTCCTCCACGCCCTCCTCGCAGCACAGCACCAGCGTCTTCTGCCCACGGGAGAAGTTCTCATCCGTCAGCATGGAGTTAATCAGCTGGGTTTTGCCGCTTTCCAGAAAGCCCGTCACCAGATAGACGGGGATGAATTCCTGCTCACTCATGCTCTGAACAGCTCCCGCAGTGCTTTTTCGTCGATGTGTGCACCAATGACGCACAGGCGACCGGTGTAATCCGGCGTGCCCGGACGGAACTGGCTCTCGCCCGGCACATAGTCAAACTGGAACCACTCGCCAGCCGCGTTCTGCAGCACGCCCTTGGCACGCAGCACCGCGCCGTACTCCTCCTCGTCGGAGAGCTTGTCCAGCATGGCTTTGATTTCGTCCTGCTCGTAGCGGTTGGCCGTTTCCACGCCGATGGAGACGAACACCTCGTCCGCATCGTGACCATGATGATGGTGGTGGTGATGGCCACAGGAGCAGGTTTCGCCGTCCTCGTGGTGGTGGTGATGCTCGTGCTCGTCCTCATCATGGTCGTCGTGGTCATGATGATGTCCGCAGCAGCACTCTTCGCCGTCCTCGTGGTGGTGATGGTGATGATGCTCGTGTTCGTCCTCGTCGTCATCATCATCGTCATCGAGGTGGATTTCCATCGGTTTGCCGGATTCAATCACTTCCAGCAGGGTATCGGCGGACAGATCGTCCCACGGCGTGGTGACGATGCGCACGCCCGGATGCTGCTCCTCCACCAGCGCGCGGCTCTTTTCGATGCGCTCGGCGCTGAGCAGCTGCGTGCGGCTGAAAATGACCGTCGCAGAGGTCTTAATCTGATCCAGGAAGAATTCGCCGAAATTCTTCATATACATGCGGCACTTACCGGCATCCACCACGGTTGCGCAGCCGGAAACGACCAGGTCGGGGTGGCGCTCCTTTGCGTGCTCGACGGCGGCGAGGATTTCGCTCAGCTTGCCCACGCCGGAGGGTTCGATGAGCAGACGATCGGGGTGGTATTTTTCGATCAGTTCATCGACGGCCTTCTGGAAGTCGCCCACGAGGGTACAGCAGATGCAGCCGGAATTGAGTTCATCGACGATGATGCCGGAATCCTTCATGAAGCTGCCATCGACACCGACTTCGCCATATTCATTTTCGAGGAGGATAATCTTTTCGTTGCGGACGCTGCCGGTGAGGAGTTTTTTGATGAGGGTGGTTTTACCTGCGCCGAGGAAACCGGAAATAATATTGACTTTGACCATTGCTGTTATCTCCTATTCATACGATTGCAAAGCATGGCGAACCATTTCGCCAACCTGCATTATACCACATTCATCAAGCCCAGGCAAGAGGCAAATTGGAAAGATGGCGGTAAAACAAAACAGCACGCGAGAAGGTCGCGGCTTACTTCAAACGCCTCCTGCAGCGTGGTAGGAGAGTTCCTGCATCGACCAGATACCGATGCGGATTTTGCGGATCAACCAGCACATGCACCAGATCTCCCTTCTGAAAGGGAACATACACCGGCTCGGAAAAGAACTGCATCGGCTCGCCCGTCAGCGGATGTCGTGCATGCATTTCCAGCACAACGCCTTCCACCCGATGCTGAAAGTGTCCCGTTGGATGCAGCACACAGACCGGAGCTTGCAGATGAAGTCCCCTCTGCCGAAGCTGCTGATGCTGTCGCTGTTCCCAACGCCGACAAATCAGCCGCCAGATAAGCCAACAAAGGGGAACAAGACACAGCCCAAACAGCACCGGCGACAGCAGCATGCCGCCCAAAAGTCCCAACACCGGCAAAATCACCAGCAGCGCTGTCCCTGCCCGGTGCAGAACTTTCTGTACCCACATCGGCGAACGCGACAGCTTCCGCCCCTCCCGGTAATACCGCCACGCCGAACGCAGATAGAGTCCCCCATGTACAATGGGCGCACTCAACCAGCGAAACGGAAATACCAGCCAGTCAATCCCCAGATTGATGAGGTCACTCAGAGAATGAACGCGCCGCGATGGCTTCGGCGGCCATGCAATGTGGCCTTTGCGTGGTACAGGTGGTTCTGGTGGCACGGGTGGCGGTGCGGCGCGACGGCGGTGTGGCGTGTGCTTATCCATGAGATTGCTCAACCTCCCTTTCGTAAGCGTCGCAAATTTCCTGCGTGTT
>CAZGKQ010000208.1:0-2940 GCA_964526125.1 uncultured Faecalibacterium sp. | reverse complement strand
GACAGCGCATCCGGCACGCGCCCCACCATGCGCATCTGCGCGGCGTATTTGCGCATCAGTTCCTCATGGCTCAGGCGGAAATGCTTGCCGTCGCGCCGTCCGGCAAAGGCGCAGAAGGCGTGCTCGCCCTGCGGCATGAGCGTGCTGTCGTAGGCAATCATGTCCGCCCAGATCTTGTAGACATCCGTAGAATTAGCGAAATTCATCATGTCCGGCGAGAATCCGCCGCAGGGGCGCATGTTGACTTCCAGCGCCACCACATCGCCCTTTTTGCCCATCGACGGCTGATCCTGCGTCAGGCGGAAGAATTCAAAATGCACAAAGCGGCTGCGCACGCCAAAGGACTTGACCGTCGCCCGACCGGCGCGGCGCACATCGTCATGCAGATCCTTCACGATGTAGTAGACGCTGTTGTCATCGTTGTTGACAATATCCATGATGGAGAACGGCGTCACATTGCCGGTTTCAAAAATCGGTTCGCCTTTGCTGTTGATGATGGCATCGTAGCTGTTCACCTCGGCATGGATGAATTCTTCCATGATGTAGCTGACTTCCGGCTCCTTCATCGTCAGGAAATGGCGCAGATCCTCATCATTTTGCAGCTTGTAGGTGTGGGACGCGCCCACGCCGTTATCCGGCTTGACAATCACCGGATAGCCCACCTGCGCGATAAACGCCCGGCAGCCATCCACGTCGTCCACCATGTGATAGCGCGCCGTCGGAATGCCCACGCGCTGATAGTATTCCTTCATTTTGGATTTATACTTGATGCGCGGCATGTCGCTGGACTGGAAGCCGCTGGTGATGTGGAAATCCGTGCGCAGCATCGCATCCCGTTCCAGCCAGTATTCGTTGTTGCTTTCCAGCCAGTCAATCCGGCCATATTTGCTGATGAAGAAGGCCACCGCGCGGTAAACTTCCTCATAATTTTCCATGCTGCCGACCTTGTAGTATTCGTGCAGCGCCGCCTTCAGCTCCGGCAGCAGCGTATCATAGGGCTGATCGCCAATGCCCAGCACGCGCAGACCGTTGTCGCGCAGCTGGCGGCAGAACTGCCAGTAATTCGTCGGAAAATTGGGCGAGATAAACACAAAATTCTTCATGATTTTTTCAGCTCCTTGTTGTTCGGGGATTACAGAATGTGCTCCACATGACAGGCCACCTGCTGATACCACCAGTCCCAGTCATGTTTCACATCATATCCCCAGATGTCAAACCACACGCCAATGCCCTTGTTCTGGCAGATGTCGCGCAGCTGGAAGGTGCTTTCCGGCACTTCCCATGCCCCCTGCCCCACCACAATGACGGCCTTGTGGTCGTTGTACAGCCGTACAAACGGATGGTCAGGCGACATGCCGCCCAGATAATCCACCGGCGAATTGGCGTAAACCAGATCGTCCATATAGCCGGGGAAGCCGTATTCGTGCGTATAAATGCCGCTGAGTGCCAGCAGCCCGTCGAAGATTTCCGGATAGCGGAAGTACAGGTTTGCGGCGTGCGTCGCGCCAAGGCTGCATCCAAAGGCGATAATCCCCGGCAGCCCATCCCAGCCGTTCCGGTCGTTCGTCATGGCGCGGATGAACGGCACCACTTCCCGGACGATGTAGCTCATCCAGGCTTCATGGCGGTCAATGCGCGTCCGTGCGTCCCAGGTGGCGGAGTACGTTTCCTTATCCATCGTGTCGATGGAGAAAACCGTGCAGCGACCAGCGTCAATCCACGGTGCCCACGCATCGGTCATGCGGTAATTCTCAAAATCAAAGAACCGACCATCCTGACAGGGAATGAACAGCACGGGACGACCGGCATGGCCGTACACCTTGATTTCCATTTCCCGTTCCAGTGACGGGCTGTACCATTTTGTATAAAAAGTCTGCATGTTTTTTCCCTCCGGATTTATTCGCGGTCTTATTCGCGGTCATAAAACAGGATGTGCATGAAGAACGGAATCTGCTCCTCCCAGCACGCCTCGCAATGATCGCCATTGGGGACAATGCGGCTGGTCAGCAGCACGTTTTTCTCCATCAGGCGGCTTGTCACCGCCGCATACTGCCGCCGCATGTTTTCATGATGTCCCATTTCACGCGAACCATAATCCATATAAATGACCGTATCGGGGGCAATTTCCGCCTCGCGCAGGTGGCGATCCAGCCGCCGGGTCGCGAACCAGATGCTCGGCGAAAGGCACGCCGCCCGGGAGTAAACGTGGTTGAAGGCCGTCACGGCGTACAGGCTCATCAATCCGCCCATGCTGGAACCGGCGATCCATGTTGTTTCGCGCCCCGGCAAGGTGGGATAGCGCTCGTCGATCATCTGCTTCAGGTTTGTCGAAAACCACTCCATCGTTGTGTGGCCGCGCCCACGGATATAGCCCAACTTCGGGTCTTCAAAGGTGAACGGCGCATACTCCATCAGTCGGCCATTGTTCGGCGAATGGTTGCAGTCCACCGCCACCACAATCAGCGGCGTATGCGTCTCATCGAGATACTCCTTCATGCCCCAGCTCTTGCCGTAGGTCGCATCCTCGTCGAAAAACACATTATGTCCGTCGAACATGTACAGCACGGGATAGCGTGCTTCCGGGTTTTCCTGCGCCTCATCCGGCACATACACATAGACGGTTCGGCCTTCGCGCCCCGTCAGTTTGGGAATCAGGGTTGTCCATTTTTCAATCATTTTTTCTGCCTCTATTGTTTGAAGGGAGAATCCGCATTTCTTCCCTGCTTTCTGGTTTTATCGGGGAACTTTCAGCCCCTGTGACAGTTTAGCACAGTTGCGTGAGCAACTCAACCGTTCTGGCGGAGAAATCGTGCATTTCTGCTGATTTTTTTGCGATTGCACGCAGAAAGAAGGCCGCGGTTTTGTGTTCCGCAGCCTTCCGATTGAATTTTGCGATTGAATTGTTTTGCAGCATTTTCGCCGGAATCAGCGTCTTCTGCG
>CAZGKQ010000207.1:0-2946 GCA_964526125.1 uncultured Faecalibacterium sp. | reverse complement strand
CGAATCGCCTTCTGTCGCCGGACAGGAGGCGTTCTGACATTTTCAGGCGATATAAAGAAAAAACGAAATACAATCAAAAATTGCCGGTATCATGCATTTTTTCAGACGAAGCGGAGGTTATTTTTCCGATGCGCACGCAATTCATTTTATCCTGTGAATCCACGGTCGATCTGCCTTTTTCCTACGTTAGCGACCGGGATATTCCCGTGCTGTTTTACAGCTATACGGTGGACGGCGCAGAATATACAGACGATATGCTCCGAAATCCGGAAGCGCTGCCCCGGTTCTATCAGTTTCTGGCGGACGGAAAGCTCCCGGCCACCTCGCAGCTCAATGAATATCAGTATCTGGAATTTTTTGAGCAGCTGCTGGCACAGGGGGATGTGCTGCACATTGCCTTTGGTACAGGCATGACGCAATCCTACCTGAATGCCGAGCGTGCAGCAGCGCAGCTCCGCCAGAAATATCCCTCCCGTCGCCTGACGGTGATTGACTCGCTTTGCAGCTCCTCCGGCTACGGGATGCTGGTGGATTATGCCGCCGACATGCGCGACGCAGGCTGTTCCATGCAGGAAGCGGAGCAGTGGCTACTGGAAAAACGCCATCAGGTACATCATCAGTTTTATTCCACCGAGCTGTCGCATTATCGCCGCAGTGGCCGCATGTCCGGCGCTACCGCGACCATCGCGACCATTCTGGGCATCTGCCCCATCATGCGGCTGGACGACAAGGGACGCATCATTGCCTACAGTAAGGTGCGCGGCAAGGCGCATGCCATCCAGACCACCATTGATACCATGGAGGCGCATGCACAGGGTGGCCGGGCGTATGACGGCAAATGCTTCATCAGCCACTCCCACTGTCCGGAGGACGCGCTGAAGACAAAACAGGCACTGCTGGAACGTTTCCCCAACCTGCACGATGTGCAGATCTTTGATATTGGTACGATCATTGCTGCCCATTGCGGTCCGGGAACGGTCGCTGTGTTCTTCCTGGGTGATGATCGCCAGCCGGAATAATGATTTCTGCCGGAAAGCAGCGCCGTTGCGCCTTTCCGGCGTTTTGCTGCTGAAATGTAAAAAGTCCCCCACAGACGGCGTTTTCCCTTCCTTTTTCGCCAGAAGAATGATATAATGGTTTCAGGCTTTTTCAGCCTTTGATTTTGTTATCATTGTTCGGGCGCATCGCTATCGCCTGATTGCAAACAGAAAGGAGCCTTTTCCCCATGAAGCATCTGATGAATCGTCTGTTTTCCCTGCTGTTGTCGCTTTGTCTGCTGCTGTCCCTCTGCAGCCTGACCACAGCCAGCGCGGATACGCCCCAACCCATTGAAACCATTGACTACGACAGCATTGCCGAACCGCGTGAAGGCATGCACCATTATCTGCTGCTCTGCTCCGACCAGTGGACAAACAAGCTGGTCAATACCGACGGCATCGTGATTGTCACGCTGGATACCGTCACGCATCGCATTATGCTGACCTCCATTATCCGCGACGCGCTGGTGGAACGCCCCGACGGTGTGATTGGCCGCATCAACTACATTGCGCGCAATTCCGGTCCGGAAGCGCTGTGCAAGGTCATCAGCCAGCACCTGGGCATCAAGATTGAAAAGTACATTCTGCTCAATTTCCAGATGATCGCCAACATTATTGATTATCTGGGAGGCGTGGATATTACCGTCACGTCCAGCGAGGCCGCTTATCTGCGCCGCTATCCGCTGGATCCCGGTCAGACGGAGCCGAACATGGGGAAGGCTGGCACCTATCGCTTTACCGGTCGTGCTGCCGTCATTTACATGCGCATCCGCAAGGTGGGCGGTGGCGGTGACTTCATGCGCACACAGCGCGCGCGCACGGTCATGTCCACAATGGCCGACCAGTGCCGCAGCTTCACCTACGAGCAGGCGCGTGATCTGGTGGATGTCATCATGCAGAATAACATGCAGACCAACATGACGCTGGAAGATATGATTGCCGCCATGGAACAGGCGCTGACGCTGCGTTCCTGCGTGATTGAGGAGCTGCGCATTCCGCAGGACGATGCGGTGCATCCTATCAGCTATGCCGGGATGGCCGTGCAGGAAATCGACTGGGTGATGAGCCGCGAAGACATGCAGGATTTCCTGAACAACGGGTGGTTGGTGCTGGACGACAGCGACGAAGACGATTCGCTTGATTTCTAAGCCGCCTCTGCTTTTATCCCCTGCCCCATTCCCACAGAAAAAGGAGCTTACAGCATGAAATGTCCCCAGTGCGGCCAATGGAACCGCGCGTCCATGCCAACCTGTCAGCGTTGCGGTGCGCCGCTGAACAGCCAGTCCGCCGATGCGCCGTCCTGGCAGGAGGAATTCCGCCGGGAAGACCAGCCGAAAAAGTATATTCACGTCGATGAGGACGGTGCCGTCAGCGAGGAAAGCGACCAGCGCGATGAGCTGGCGACCAGCATGGCCGAGCTGAAGGAGCGCAAGCGGCGCGGTGCGCAACATCTGGCTGCCATGCAGGAGGAAACCAGCCGACGCGCCGCCTCCGACGCCTCCGCAACTACCGTTATGAGGCACTCCTCCCGGGAGTCCATGATGAACGCGCATGTCAGCCGCGTCACGCCCGTTTCGCCCGATGATGATCACACGGGGGCACGCAGCGCCGCAATGGGGGATCAGGTTGTCTCCCGACCACTGATGTGGCAGGATGCACGCGCCTTTGATCCCCTTGTCTCCATGTTGCAGGAGAACACCGTGCCCTCCGCACCGCCGCGCATGAACGAAATGCGCTCCTACCGCGCGCATGGCCGAAAGTACCATATCGCCCTGCGGTTGCTGATCGGATTGCTGGTGGCCGGTCTGCTGGGCGTTGCAGGATTTTTCGTGCTTTCGACGCTGGGCGTGCTGGATTCCTCCAGCGGCAGCGGCGCATCCGTTACTGCCAGCATTCTGGACGATCTGGC
>CAZGKQ010000206.1:1697-2958 GCA_964526125.1 uncultured Faecalibacterium sp. | reverse complement strand
TCACGCCCTCGTCACGCCATCGCGCGTCACAATCGCATACCACAGCGGCGGCACAGGCTGTTTTTCCGCCCCGATGGAAAGCGCCGCACGGATGGCCGATGCCGCTGCATCCGCTTCCGCCTCGCTGCGTGCGTAAAGGGTCGCCAGCGGTGTCGTGGCCGTCAAACGGTCGCCCAACCGCGCATGCAGGATGTAGCCCACCGAGTAATCCAGCACATCCGTCTTCTGGGCGCGTCCTGCACCCATCGCCTGGGCGGCCAGCCCCAGCGCCGTGGTGTCCATCGCGTTCAGATAGCCTTCCGCCTCCGCCGTGATGGTGCGGATCACCGCCGGTTGCGGCAGCAGCGACAAGTCTTCTGTCACACGCGGATCGCCGCCCTGCGCCGCGATCATCTCGCCCAGTTTCCGCAGGCCAGCGCCGGAAGACAGTGCTTCTTCCAGCAACGCCCGTGCTTCCGCCGTCGTTTCCGTGCGCCCGGCCAGCACCAGCATGTGACTGCCCAGCAGCAGCGAAATTTCCAGCAGATCCCCCTTCGTCCGCCCGGCCAGCACGTCAATCGCGTCCTTCACTTCCAGCGCATTGCCGATGTGCGTGCCCAGCGGCTGCGCCATGCTTGTCACAACCGCTGTCACCGGCTTGTCCGCCAGCGTACCAATGTCCACCATCGCCTGTGCCAGCTCAATGGATTCCTCCAGCGTTTCCATCAGCGCGCCCGAACCCGTCTTCACGTCCAGCACAATGCCATCCGCCCCGGAGGCCAGTTTTTTGCTCATGATGGAAGACGCAATCAGCGGCAGCGAATCTACCGTGGCCGTCACATCGCGCAGGGCATACAGCGTTTTATCCGCCGGAGCCAGAGAGGCCGTCTGGCCAATTACCGCCACGCCAATTTCATTCACCTGGCGGATAAACTCCTCCTCCGTCAAGTCAACGCTTAATCCAGCGAGGGATTCCAGCTTATCCAGCGTGCCGCCCGTATGTCCCAGGCCGCGTCCACTCATTTTCGCCACCGGTACGCCGCAGCAGGCCACCAGCGGTGCCAGCACCAGCGTCGTGGTATCGCCCACGCCACCGGTGGAGTGCTTGTCAATCTTCATGCCGGGAATCCGGCTCAAATCGCACACATCGCCGCTGTCGCGCATCGCCAGCGTCAGCGCCGTCGTCTCCTGCGCCGTCATGCCGTTCAGGCGAATCGCCATCAGCAGTGCCGCAATCTGGTAATCCGGGATGGTATGATTCGCCGCACCATTGGCGAAGAAG
>CAZGKQ010000206.1:0-1597 GCA_964526125.1 uncultured Faecalibacterium sp. | reverse complement strand
TTTTCCAGACGCTGGCAGGAAGGAGACTTCGCCGTGAATGAATTTGAAACGACCAAAATGCAGCCGATCCAGGAATCCGAAAACGAGGCGCAGGATATTCTGATGTATGTGTATAACGCGCTGCAGGCCAAGGGATATGACCCCATCACGCAGCTCGTGGGCTACATTATTTCCGGCGATCCGACGTATATCACCAGCTACGGCTCTGCACGCAGCATGATCTGCCGCCTGGAACGGGATGAAATTCTTGAGGAGCTTGTCCGCTTCTACCTTTCCGGTCACGTTTCCCCGAATTCGTGACATACACCCTTTTTCCGTATTTCGACCATTTTGCGCCGATGGAGTCTGCTTCTCCTTCCGGCGCTTTTTGATATGCTCCTCCCATCCTCCTTCTTCAATAAACGCTTGAGTCCTTCTCAAGCAGCACTTGTTAGACTTTTTTCGCGCCGACTGGTATACTGCTGGTATCAGGAATCGACGAGCCGCCTATTCCTGAAATCATTCACCATAAAGGAAGTGTTTCCACCATGGCTTTTGACATGCTTCGCATCGGACGCACCATCTCCAACCTTCGACGGGCACAAAACATGACGCAGCTCCAGCTGGCCGATGAGCTGAACGTCAGCTTTCAGGCCGTCAGCAACTGGGAGCGCGGACAGTCCATGCCCGACATCACCCGGCTGGGCGATCTGGCGCGCATTTTTCAAGTGCGCATCGACGACATTCTGGGCGAATCTGCCCCGCTGGTGACGCGCGCCGCCGAGGGCGAGCTGACGCAGCTGCTGAATGAGCGTCAGGTGCAGGGCAATCCGGTCACGCTGAAGGAGGCCGCCGAAGCCGCGCCGCTGCTTCCGCCCACGCAAATGGACGAGCTTTCTTCCACGCTGCTTGATGCGACGCAGGAGAATAGCAACCTGCTCCCCGACATAGACGATCTTCTTCCATTCCTGCCCACCGACAAAATTGATGAAATTCTGCGCAGCGCCTGCCTGCACGGACAGCCTTTTGAATCCTACCTGCCCTTCGCCAGTAACGACGTGATCGACGCGCTGGCTATCGAAGCCGACACAGCCGGAAAGTTCGATTCCTGCTTCTATCCTTTCATGTCCGACGACGCTTTACAAACCCTGACGCTCCAGCGCACACAGAAAAAGGGCGACCTCTCCGACATGCTGCCCTTTCTGCCGACCGACCTGATTGACAGCCTGTTTCAGGACGCACTCCGGCAGGGGAATTCCTGCGATGAATACCTGCCCTTCGTCAGCGACGACACCATCGACGCACAGGCCATGGCAGCCGACGCAGCAGGAAAGTCCGTTTCCAGTTTCTATCCTTTCATGTCCGATGACGCTTTACAGACCATGGTTCGTCGGCGCGTAAAGGAAAAGCGCAGCATCTCCGACATGCTGCCCTTCCTGGACGAATCGTTCATTGCCCAGCTTTTTGAACAGCTCAATTCCTGACACAGCAGCCCCCACGGCGCGCATCCGATCGCCGTGGGGGCTGTTTATTCGCTTGTCCTCTCTTCATCCTCCGGAATCCACGTCAGCAGTTCCCCCGGCTGACAATTCAGTTCCCGGCAGATAGCTTCCAGCGT
>CAZGKQ010000205.1:0-3023 GCA_964526125.1 uncultured Faecalibacterium sp. | reverse complement strand
GCCGACCTTGACAAGCAGTTCGGCAAAGGGGCCGTCATGAAGCTGGGCGAGCATGCCGGGCAGAACATTCAGGTTATTCCCACCGGCTGCCTGACGCTGGATGAAGCGCTGGGCGTTGGCGGCATTCCGCGCGGCCGCATCATTGAAATCTACGGCCCCGAATCTTCCGGTAAGACGACCGTCGCCCTGCACATTGTCGCACAGGCGCAGAAGATGGGTGGCATCGCAGCCTTCGTGGACGCGGAGCATGCGCTTGACCCGGTCTATGCCAAGAATCTGGGGGTCAACATTGATGACCTGTATGTTTCCCAGCCCGACACGGGCGAGCAGGCGCTGGAAATTGTGGAAGCGCTGGTTCGCTCCGGTGCGCTGGATGTCATCGTGATTGACTCCGTGGCTGCGCTCGTGCCCAAGGCCGAAATCGACGGCGAAATGGGCGATGCCTTTGTTGGCCTTCAGGCTCGCCTGATGAGCCAGGCGCTGCGCAAGCTGGCCGGTATCATCAACAAAACCGGCTGCGTGGCGGTGTTTATCAACCAGCTGCGTGAAAAGGTCGGCGTGATGTACGGCAATCCCGAAACGACCCCCGGTGGCCGTGCGCTGAAGTTCTACTCCTCCGTGCGTCTTGACGTTCGCCGTGGCGAGCAGCTCAAGAACGGCAGCGAAGTGGTCGGCAACCACACCAAGGTTAAGGTGGTCAAGAACAAGGTGGCGCCGCCCTTCCGCGTGGCGGAATTTGACATTGTGTACGGCGAGGGCATCAGCCGCGAAGGCACGCTGCTGGACATCGCCGTGGAGCGTGACATTATCCACAAGAGTGGTGCCTGGTTCAGCTACAAGGATCAGCGCATCGGTCAGGGGCGCGAAAATACGCGCCTGTTCCTGCGCGATCATCCGGAAATTACGGACGAAATCGACGCGATCATCCGTCAGGAGATTTTCTCTGACAAACCGGCTTCCCCCATTGCACCGGAGGACGATCCCGGTGCGCTGCCAGAAGAGGATGAAGACGATCTGGCGTTGCTGGCCGAAGATCTGGGCGACGAGGCCGGTCTGGAACCGATCGACGAAGAATAATCCACAGTTCATCCCCGTTATCCCCGGGACAGGGCAGATTTTCTGCACGCCCGGGGATTTTTTCTGCATACAAAAAGCGATGCCTTCATTCTCCGACATCGCTCTGTGTGGCTGATTCTGCTGTTTCCGGCGTTTCTTCGCTTTCCAGATGCCACTGATAGACCTGCAACACCTTTGCTCCCTCTAAGCCGACGTTATAGGCGCATTTCATCACCTCACCGCGATTCCACGAGAAGGAAATTTCATAGATGTGGACGATTTCCCCCTGAAAACCGCGTGGAAACGGATCGACCGCCAGAAAGCGCTTCGTTTCCTGATTTTTGCCGACCAGCAGTAGCGCATGCCCCGTGCCATCCGCCCGTCGCACATAGACATACAGCGGCGAAAAAGCTTCATCGGTCAGGTAATTGGCCACCATCGCGTCAAACGGCGCATCCGTCAGGCCGATGCGGCTCAGCCCTGGCAGCATTTCCGTCACCGCATCGTATGGCTCGTTCAGGTTGCGGCTCTGCACCATCTCGCTCATCATCACCGGTGTCACGTCCACACCCAGATAAGACAGCGCCATCGAATAAACCGCCCGGGTGCACATCGTCCCGACGTAGAATTCATAAGGCACGCCATAGCGGTTCTGCTCCGCCGTCAGGTCGTACAGCCCTTTTTCCTCGCCGCTGCGCCAGTAGTCCACGCAGAACGTGCTGTCACGACGCGCCTGCGCCACATAGCGCACCAGGCCGCGCTGAACCGTCTGCGCTTCGCCCCCCTCGGAGATGATCAGGCAGGCCAGCGCCTGCTCCACCGTGGTCGCCGTGCACATCGTCGGAGGCGCTTCTTCCGCCATTGCAAAGATCATGCTGAAAAACAGACAGACGATCAATCCTCGCCATCTCATGCTGGAATTCGCCCCCTTTCGCCTTTTTGCGGTTTTTATTGTAGCACGTTTCAGTGCTATTGCGCAAGTCTTTCCTGCTTTTCCCGGGGGAATTCTTTCATCATCACGCCCTATTTTCAAACGGCGGCGGATGTGCTATAATGAAAGCTGCCAACTTTCCTCAGCCGCATGAACCGGCGGCATTTTCCCCCAATTAACCATTGCCTGAAAGGAATTTTCCCATGAGCAAGACGAAGGAACGCATTCACGATACCAGCCTGCGCTACAAGCATGGTCTGGGACAGAATTTCATTTATGATGAGGATCTGCTGCGTGCGCTGGTGGCTGCCAGCGAGGTCACACCGGAAGACGACGTGCTGGAAATCGGCCCCGGTGCCGGCAGCATGACAAAGCACCTCTGCGACGCGGCACATCATGTGCTGTCCGTCGAACTGGATGAGCGGCTAATTCCGCTGCTGAACGCCTTTCTGGCCGAAAAGGACAATTTCACGCTGGTGCAGGGGGATGTCATGACGCTAAACCTCCCGGAAATCACTTCTTCCCTGCGTAAGCCCTTCTCCGTCGTCGCCAATATTCCCTATTACATCACCACACCGCTGATGACCATGCTGATGACCAGTTCCCTGCCCATCCGCCGCATGGCGCTGATGGTGCAGAAGGAAGTGGCCGACAAGGTGCTGGCACAGCCGGGCGAGGAGGGTTGGGGCATGCTCAGCGTGCGCTGCCAGTATTTCTGCGACCCTTATCTGGCGATGGACGTCCCGGCAGCGTGCTTCACGCCCGTCCCGAAGGTGGACAGCGCCTTCATTGTCCTGCCCTGGCGCGAAACGCCGCCGGTTGCCGTCCAGAGCGAAGCAGACTTTTTCCGCGTGGCACAGGCCGCCTTTGCACTCCGCCGCAAAACGATGACCAACGGTCTGTGCGCCGCGCTGCACATGGAGCGTGAAGATGCGCTGGCGCTGATGGCGCAGGCCGGGCTGGATGCCCGTATTCGCGGCGAAAAGCTTTCGCTTTCCGAGCTGGCCGCGCTTTCCGATGCCTATACGCAATGGAA
>CAZGKQ010000204.1:0-3035 GCA_964526125.1 uncultured Faecalibacterium sp. | reverse complement strand
GCGACAAAGCTGCACCATGAGGCCGAGGAGGGCGACGCGACGGCGACCCAGCTCGCTCGCATGGTCGATTCCCCGAACCGCTATCGCTCCACCCTTCAGGTGTGTATTGCCCTGTGTGGCTTTCTGGGCGCGGCGGTCTGCGCGGCGCAGCTTGCACCCATGCTGGCTGAAGCATTTGCAACCATCTGGGACAGTCTCAGCCCGACGATGCTTTCCGGTTTGAGCATCGTTTTGGTGACGCTTGTCTTTGCATTCCTGATGCTCGTTCTGGGACGGTTCGTGCCCCGGCGCATCGCCATGAAAAATCCAGAATCCATCGCCAAACGCAGCTTGCTGCTGCTGCGCGTCTGTACGGTTGTTTTCAGCCCCTTTGTTTGGCTGATGAACGCTGCCATCCATGGCCTTCTCCGCCTGTTCGGGATTGACCCCAATGCCACGGCAGACGAGGTCACGGAGGACGACATCCGCATGATGGTGGACATGGGCGGTGAAAGCGGTGCGATTGAGGAAGCCGAAAAGGAAATGATTGAAAACATATTTGAATTCAACAATTCCACGGCGGAAGAAGTCATGACGCACCGCACGGACGTGACGGCCATCTGGGCGGATGACACGGCGGAGGAAATCCTCCATACCATCCGCGAATCCGGCCTCAGCCGCTTCCCGGTCTATGGGGAAAGCATGGATGACATCATCGGCATCCTGAATACCCGTGATTTCCTGCTCAACGCCCAGTCCGCCGAGCCGAAGCCGCTTCGCTCCCTGCTGCGCGAAGCTTATTTCGTGCCGGAAACGGTGCAGGCGGATCAGCTCTTCCGCAATATGCAGACGCATAAAATCCACATGGCCATCGTGGTGGATGAATACGGCGGCATGAGCGGCCTGATTACGATGGAAGATCTGCTGGAAGAAATCGTCGGCAACATTTACGACGAATTCGATAAGCCGGCCGAGGTGGAGGAAATCGTCCAGATCAGCGAGGATACCTGGCGCATCAGCGGCAGCGCGTCCCTGAAGGACGTCAATGACGCGCTGGATCTTCATCTGCCTGAGGACGAGGATTATGATACCCTCGGCGGCCTGATTTTCAGCCAGTTCACCACCATTCCGCAGGACGGATGCACGCCCGATCTGGACTGCTTCTCGCTGCACATTCATGTGGAGCAGCTGGTGGAACATCGGGTGGAAACGGCACTTGTAACCAAGCTTCCGCCGCAGGATGAATCCGACGAGGCGCATTCTGAATCCCTGCTGGAACGTCTGCGCAATCACGACAGCAACGACGACGCGACCGACAATGCGAAAGGAAATGAAGACAGGTAATCATCATGGACACAGATTTGCAGGCAACTGACCCCTCTTTACAACACATGACCAGCGGCGTACTGGACGCTGCTTTCTATGCTTCCTACAAAAAGTGGCTGCTTTATCGCACGCAGGATTTGAACCTTTATGTGGCCATGGCCGTCATGGCGCTGGCCGTGGTGGTGATTTCCCTGCTGTCTCGCAGCTGGTATGTCATTCCGGCCGGTGTGATTTTCATCGGTACGTTGTATGGCATGATGCGGAGCAACCGCAGCCGGATGCTTCGCTCGCTGACGAAGCTGCTGGCGGAAAAATATCCAGGCGGCATGGCAGAAATGTCCATTGCTTTCGGGGCAGATGGCGTTCATCAGCTGAATCAGACCAGCGGCCAGGTCAGCACCATCCCCTACGACAACCTGACGGATCTGATCGAGGGCGAGGATTCCATGGCGCTGCTGACACGCGCCAATGGGCTGATTCCCGTTTACAGCAGCCAGCTGACATCCAGCGAAAAGGAGCAGCTGCTGGCGCTGATTGC
Organism: uncultured Faecalibacterium sp.; assembly: GCA_964526125.1. GTDB lineage: Bacteria > Bacillota > Clostridia > Christensenellales > Aristaeellaceae > UBA11524. Next base: position 1,192 of record CAZGKQ010000204.1, on the reverse strand, counting down.
CCGGGAAGCTCCGAAGTGCAAGCGGCACAGGGCATAATTTTCAAAGACATATTTTTCAGAAAGGGCGCTTCCAGATCGTGAACGCCCTGCTCCAATCAAAAAACGCGGCTGAAGGACTTTGCACCTTCCGCCGCGTTTTTCATTGTCGCTATAGATTGATTGTTGTTTTACCGTTCTCCGTTGCGGCCACGCGCCCGATTGACGCGGTGGACGGGCTTTCCCGTTCCCTTTTTCGCCGCCTGATGGGGAATCGGCTTATTGGCCGGAGCGCTTTGCACGCGAATCGGCGCGCCACCCAGACGCACCTTTCCATCCCGACCAATCATCACCTGCTGACCGCCCTTCGGATTGCGCGACGGCGCTGCCGGACCAAATCGCGGCGTTACCATCTGCTGCACAGGCTTCGCCTGAGTTTCGCGCTTCGCCTGGTTTTCGCGCTTCGCCTGAGTTTCCTGCTTCACCTGATTTTCACGCACTGCCGGATGCTCACGCTTCGTCGTGCGCACCGTTTTGCTCTGCTTTGCCGACCGCTCCGGCACTTCCCGGATGGGCGCTTCAGCCCTGACCGGCTGTACCGGATGCTTGGCATTCATCGTCTTCACGGCCTTGCGTTCCGGCGCTGCATTTCCCTGCATGGTCAGCTTTGCCGGACGGGCTGGCATTCTCGGCTTCGGCTCGCTGGGCGTGGTGATTTCCATCGGCCAGTCGCTTTCCTTCAGCGGTAACCGCTTGCCGATGAGCTTTTCCACCTGTTCCAGCTGCTTCACCTCGTCAATGCAGCAGAAGGAAATGGCCGTTCCGTCCCGGCCAGCGCGTCCCGTGCGGCCAATGCGGTGAACGTAAGCTTCCGGTTCCATCGGCAGATCGTAATTAATTACATGGCTCAACCCTGCAATGTCGATGCCCCGTGCCGCGATGTCCGTCGCCACCAGCACCTTGCATGTGCCGGTCTTGAAGGCATTCAGTGCCGCCTGACGCGCGTTCTGGCTCTTATCGCCATGAATGGCGACCGACTCAATTCCGGCGCGTTTCAGTTCGCGGACAATCCGTTCCGCGCCGTGCCGGGTGCGGCTGAAGACCAGCGCGTTTTCCACATCCGGCGCGCACAGAATCTGCGCCAGCAGGTACTTCTTGTTGGCCTTGTCCACATAATACAGGCACTGGTCGATTTTCTTCACGGTGGACGATACGG
>CAZGKQ010000203.1:0-3070 GCA_964526125.1 uncultured Faecalibacterium sp. | reverse complement strand
GAACCAGCTCCGGATGCAGCACAAACAGCAGAATCAAACCGACAGAAATCAGCACAAGCAGCAGCCAGATCGGAATCATTCTCCGATTTTTCCTCTTGATGGCCTTGCTGCGTTTTTCAGCCTTTCTTCGGGCATTCTGGATTTCTTTTTCCAGATAGCTGTCCATTTTTTCCCGGTTTTCATTTTTCCCCTGGTGGATGATAGCCATACTGTTTCCTTCCTTTCCTGTCCATGCGTTGTGTAAAAGTGGCTAACTATCAACCATTATACCGGTTCTACGCCATAAAAACAAGCGATTTCACGAAAAAGCTTCATGAAACCGCCTGTTTTCATTCACTGCTGTATCTTTTTCACCGGCCTGACATATTTCCAGAACCTTTTGCAATCATGATAGAAATAAAACACCCGCCCCTGCACCGTATCCAGCTGATAACCGCTTTTCTGCCAGTCAAACGCCTTCATGGCCGCTTCTATCGCAGCCTCCACGGCGGTGTTTTCCGTCGCGAAGTCAAACGGTCCGTGTTCAAACACGATGTATTCTCCCTCCGGCACGTCCATCAGCTGGAACCCCGACGGAACAATCCCCTGCCAGTCTTCCGGCAGCCGAACGCCATAGGCTTCCGCCAGCGGAATTCCCCAGCTGCAAAGGCGACCGGTCGGTTCGTTGATGTAGGCCATCAACTGGCCAGAGGAAGCATCCTCTTCGTTGCCGCCAATATCATCGAGCTTGCCCGGAATGCTTTTGAGCAGTCCGCAGACGGTTTCACAGTCCTGCCCCGGAATTTTGCTCTGCTTCTCCCAGAAATCCCAGTAACCGATGCTTTCATAGTTCCGGATGTGCAGAAAGCGGTGCGCCGGGATCGTCACAAAATACGTCTGGATGGGATGTTCTGCTGTGTTCATGGTGATTCCCCCTGTTTTTACAAGATAGCAGTCAAAAGGCTTGATGATTGTTCGCAGGACGACCGGCATCGGATGCAGCCGGTATTCGCTCGGCGGAAGGCCATACAGTTCCTTAAAGGCGCGTGTAAATGCCTCGTGCGAGGAAAATCCGTAGCGCACGGCAATTTCCAGCAACCCGTCCTGTGTGTCGCGCACATCGCGCAGCGCAAACGCCAGCCGCCGACTGCGCAGATAATCGCGCAGAGACATGCCGGCCACCGCGCGGAATTTCCGCGAAACATACGATTCCGAATATCCCAGTGCGTGGGACAGCGCATGAAGCGTCAACGCCTCATCCGCCTCCCGGCGAATGCACTCGTCGATCGTCTGAACCATCTGCTGTACCAGCCATGCCCATTCCTGCATGTTCATTCCTCCCTTCGCTGACCATTTCATGATACCACAGGCGATTTTCTTCTGCTTGATTCCAGTTGCGCATTTTGCCCGGAACGAAAAAAGCACCGACCCCGTCGATGCTTTTTCTGCCAGCGCATTATTCCTCCAGCGTTTCCAGCACCGTCAGGCTGCGAATGTACCACTTGCCGTTTTCCTTGACGAGGATGGCGTTATAGCGCATCCCCTGCCAATCCGGCGGATACAGCGCCGAGGCACCCTGCTGCGCCACATATTCGTCCGCATAGGCACCCTTCACGCGCCCGTCAATGCGCGGCACACGTTCCGTGATGGTGACACGCGCCACCGTGTCCCACGGCCAGACCCACAAAAAAGACATTTCCAGCCGGTGGTCGATGCCGCGAATGTTGTAGTCCTTGTAGGGCGAATAGCCTGCAATCGCGTTTTGCACCTGTGGATCTCGCTGCAAGAAGCTGCTCTGAAAGTATTTTGTCAGCTCATCCGCGTCCTCGGTCATCATAATCACCTGTGCGCGTCGCGCCATACCGTCCTTGAGAACCACATAGATATTCGTCACGTTCATGGCGTAATAAAATCCCACGATGATCAGCCCCAGCACAAGCGTCAGCGCCAGCAGGCGCGAAGCGATGTGCCAGATCAGCCGCCGCAGGTACTGCATATTCAGCACCTCCTTTGAGATTGAAAATCCCCATTTATCAAACGAACGGGCGCCTGTGTTTCATGCATCCATAAAAAACACTTACAGCAGCTGAATCAGCATGGTTTTCTGCTCGTCCATTTCCACCACAACCAACCCGTCCTTCTCCAGCTGCTTCATCACGTCGGAGAAGCGCTTGAAGCCAATGCTGCGCTCGTTGAAGTCCGGGTAGGAAGTCAGAATATCCGCCTTGAGAATCGAGGGATTCACGCGCTCAAAACCGCCTTCCTTGTAGGCCTGAATCTGCGCTGCAAAGGCGTCGCGCCAGTTTTCCTTCGTCAGCTGCGGCCGTCCTTCTGCCGATTCTGCACTGTTGAGATTGACCATCATGTTGAAATTGTCGTTCTTCACGCGCAGATCGCCGAAGCGCTGGCTCAACTTCGTCAGCAGCTTGCCAAACGAGGAGCAGCCGTATGCCTTTTCGTTGAAATCCGGCCGCAGACGCAGCAGCACACCCTTCAGCTCCGAAGCATACATGCCATCCGTGTCGGCGGACTCTTCCAGAATAGAAATCAACAGCTTGTTCATTTCCGCCTCGTCCGCCGCCTCTTCGGTGACGGCGCGATGCTTCTTTGGCGCGCTCGGTGTCACGCTGCGACCACTGACCCCTTCCAGAAACTGAAACTCGTTACAGGCGTTGATAAAAATCGTGCTGGCCGCCTCGCTGCGGCTGATGCCCAGCACAAACTTGCCCATGCCCTTCAATCGTCCCACCAACGGCGTATAATCGCTGTCGCCGGAAACGATGCAGAAGGAGTCAATCAGCGGATTGGTGAACGCCACTTCCAGCGCATCCACTACCAGCTGAATATCCGCATTGTTTTTCTGCGCAATGCCGTAACGCAGGGACGGCACAACCGTGAAGGTATTGCTCAGCAGCAGCTCCTTCAGATCCGAAAACCGATCTGTGTAGCCATACACCTTTCCCAGCAGAATATCGCCACGGATTTTCACCTTTTCCAGAATCGAATTCAGCGTCGAAACCTTGGCGCCGCAGTTTTCCAAATCAACAAATACCGCAAACCTGGCCATCTGAAATGCTCCCTTCGGAATATA
>CAZGKQ010000202.1:0-3114 GCA_964526125.1 uncultured Faecalibacterium sp. | reverse complement strand
GTCCATTTCCGTCAGCAGCTGATTCAGGGTCTGCTCGCGCTCGTCGTTGCCGCCAAACTTGCCGCCGTCGCGCTTTTTGCCAATCGCGTCGATTTCGTCAATAAACACGATGCAGGGTGCTTTTTCCTTCGCCTGCTTGAACAGGTCACGCACCTTGCTGGCACCCATGCCGACAAACATCTCCACAAATTCCGAGCCGGAAATGGAGAAGAAAGGCACATTCGCCTCACCGGCCACGGCCTTAGCGAGCATCGTTTTGCCCGTGCCGGGCGGGCCGACAAGCAGAATGCCCTTGGGCATGGAGGCGCCGATTTCGCGATATTTGCCCGGGTCATGCAGATAATCGACAATTTCGCTCAGGTTTTCCTTCGCCTCGTCTTCACCGGCCACGTCGTCAAACTTGATGCTGCCAGCGCTGTCCTTGACGTAGACTTTCGCGTTGGATTTGCCCATGCCAAACGACATGGAGTTACCTCCGCCGCCCATCCGCTTGGTCAGCTGGCGCATCAGAATCTGCCCCAGTGCAATGAAAATCACCATCGGCAGCACGACAGACAGGAAGAACGACAGCAGCGGCGACGTTTCCTCCACAATTTCCCTGTCGAACTTCACGCCATGCTCCGACAGGCGCTTCGTCAGCTCCGGGTCATCCATGCGGCCGGTTCGATAATAGACCACATAGCGTTCCGACTGCTGCTCCTTGGTGGTGAACAGGATCTGATTGTCCTGCACCTGCACTTCAGCCAACTTGTCCTCTTCCGTCATCTGGATGAACTGGCCGTAGTCCACATACTCTACCCGTGCCTGATTCAGCATTGGCACCAGCAGGACGTTGATCAGGAATACGACCAGAATGGCAATCAGATAATAGACGATCAACGGTTTTTTGGGTGTCTTGACTTCATTCATGATTGATACCTCCCATCGTTCTTATTTTATCGCGACATTGTGAACTCAGAATGTCCTTTTTGACAGGCATGTGACAAATTTTCAATCTTTTTTCCGTACTCCAAAAGGCCTCCTGTCGATCATTTTTTCATTCGCCCGACAGAAGACCATTTTTCCATATGTCAGGCGTATGCGCCTTTATAGTTGTCCCACCACGTCGTCCATTGTATACATGCCCGGCTGCTGATGCATCAGGAATTCCGCCGCACGGAGCGCACCGGCGGCAAAAACGCCGCGATTTTCCGCGCTGTGGCTGATTTTGATGCGCTCGCCCGTGCCCAGGAAGCAGACTTCATGCTCGCCCGTCACCGTGCCGCCGCGCAGGGCATGAACGCCAATTTCCTGATGCTGCCGCTTGCAATCCCGGCCATGGCGGCCAAAGACAGCCTCGCGCTCCTCCGCGCAACCAGCCTTCACGGCTTCCACCAGCATCAGCGCCGTGCCGGAAGGCGCATCCAGCTTGCAGTTGTGATGCGCTTCCACAATTTCCACATCAAAGCCATCGCCCAGCACGCTGGACGCTTTTTTCACCAGCGAACGCAGCAGCGCAATCCCCAGGCTCATATTGCCGGAGCGGAAAATCGGCACCACATGGGAGGCCTCCTCCACGCGCTGAAGCTGCTCCTCCGACAGGCCGGTGGACGCGATAATCACCGGCACATGGTGCTTCACGGCGTAATCCAGAATATCCGCGCCGGGCTTCCAGTTGGAAAAGTCAATCGCCACATCGACAGCCGGTGCCGATACATAGTCCGCATAGATCGGGAAGTCCGATGCTGTGGCGCTGTCCGCCGCGATGTCCACGCCGCAGACCACTTCAATCCCCAGTGCCTTCGCCTGTGCCGCCACCTCGCGACCCATAAAGCCACATGCACCGCTAATCAGGATTCTCATCGTGCTTCCTCCTTATGCCAGCAGATTCCACTGGCGCATGATTTCCGCCATTTTCGCCTGATGCTGCGCCTGCATGGGCACCAGCGGCAGACGAAGCTCGTTTTCGCACACGCCCATCATGTTCAGTGCCGCCTTGCAGGGAATCGGGCTGGTTTCGCTGAAGAGGGCGCGAATCATCGGCATCAGCGCCTTCTGCGCCGCCGCTGCCTGTGCCCAGTCGCCGGAAAGCGCTGCCGCCGTCATCTGGCTCGTCTGCGTCGGCATGACGTTGCTCAGCACGGAAATTACCCCCTGGAAGCCCAGCGCCATCAGCGGCACAATCAGCTCATCGCAGCCGCTGTAGAAGACGGCATCGTCCCCCACCAGCGCCAGCTTTTCGGTCGCCTGTGCCACGTCGGGATTGGCCTCTTTCACGGCCACCACCTGCTCCAGACGGCAGATTTTCTGAAGCGTTTCCGGAAGAATATTCAGCCCCGTCCGGGACGGTACATTGTAAACAACAATCGGCAGCGTGGTTTTGCTGGCAATCTCCGTGTAGTGCGCCACCAATCCCTCCTGCGTGGTCTTGTTGTAATAGGGTGTCACGACAAGCTGCGCATCCACGCCAAATTCCCGGATGAGGTTGGCGTTTTCAACGACGCTGCGCGTGCAGTTGCTGCCCGTTCCGGCAATGACGCAGGTGCGACCCTTGACACGCTCCGCCACAAAGCGGATCAGCTCAATCTTCTCCGCCTGGGTCATGGTGGACGGCTCGCCCGTGGTGCCAGCCGCAATGAGGGCGCTGACACCCCCGGCAATCTGGCGCTCAATCAGCTCCGCCAGTGCGTCCCAGTCCACTTCGCCCTGCTTAAAGGGCGTTACCAGCGCTGTCCCTGTACCCGTAAACAAAGGCTTCATCTTTCCGATTCCTCCTGTAGCGGCTTTTCAGCCGCAATCATTTTCAACCTCGATGCTCAATATAGCCCTTCCGGCAGAGCAGCTCCGCCATCAGGATGCCGCCGCCAGCCGCGCCGCGCACGGTATTGTGGCTCAGGCACACAAAGCGGTAGTCAAACAGCTTATCCTCGCGCAGACGACCGATGGACACGCCAAACCCGTTTTGGAAATCCCGATCCAGCCGCGTCTGCGGACGGGACGGATCCTCAAAATATTGCAGGAAGGGCTTGGGCGCACTGGGCAGCGCCAGACGCTGCGCCTCCGTCTCATAATTCTGCCAGCGTTCCTTAATCTGCTCGATGGTGGGCTTGTTTTTGAAGCTCACAGACACCGCCG
>CAZGKQ010000201.1:0-3151 GCA_964526125.1 uncultured Faecalibacterium sp. | reverse complement strand
TTTTCTTTTATCGGATTTTCTTTGACAGATACAGCACCAGATCATCATTATTCGTATAGATCGTGTCATACGGCGTGCAGGGCTTATCCTTGTACCATACGCCTGAACCGTCCGGAATGTACCCTCTTTTGACATACATCCGCTGCGCACTTCCGTACCCGTTGTGCATGCCAACACCCAGATACACCGTGTCGGCATAGCTGGACGCCAGCTTTTCTGCCGCATCCATCAACGCTGTGCCGATACCGCGCTTCCGATACTTGCCCAGCACCGCAAAATCCACAATTTCAGGATAGCCCATGTTCGCAAATGCTCCCCATGACGAATCCGGATAGACGTTGATGTACCCGGCCGGAAGTCCCTCGTATTCGGCAACCATGGAGATGCATTTTCCGTTTTTTACATCGTCCAGACGCATTTGAAATTTGTCTTCGGTGCTGTCCCAGCCCTGTAACTGCTCTTCGTGCGCAAAATACGCGCCGTCGGAAGGCTGCATATCCCGGATGAGCGTCGTTTCACTGCGAAAGTAAATCATTCGTTGCTTTCCTCCTGCTGCTCCGTTGGTGTGTTTATCAGGCTGCAAACCATTTCCACATTGTTTAATACAGGCTGCGTTCCATCAAGCTCAAGCTCCATGACCGGAATATTCAGGGTGTTCAACCAGTCAAGAATCGTCTGATCGTTTCGTTTCTCGATGAGCGCGTAGAAGGCGTTTTCGCTCTCATAGAGGTCGCCGCCTTCCAGCACCCGGTCACCGAAACGATCCAGCGCACGCTGGCGAACCCGTTTCATCCTGATTTCCTTCGGCACGCGAATGAACACGGCGCTGGTGAACATGGCGGCCACTTTTTCGCTGTAATTTCCGCGGACGGCGGCCAGAATGAAGGGCGCATCCTGCTGCAAATCCACATACAGCATGTCTGCGATTTCCGCTTCCGTCCGCTGCACGGCATAGGGAAAATCCGGATTGGTTTTGGGAAAGTAGTAATCTTCAATGTCCCTGAACACCCAACCTGTTTTATCCGCCAACGCCCGGCCTAATGTGCTTTTTCCTGCGCCATTGCCGCCGCAGATAATCAGCTTCTGTTTCATTAAGACTGCTCCTTTTCGCCCACCCGGACATACCGAAATGAAAAGAAGGCCGATGCAGCATCCCTGACACACCAGCCTTCTTCAAAAAACGATTATGCGCTATGCTTTGACCACATGGCCTTCGTCGGACAGGCCTCGGCACAGGCCATGCAATGCTGGCACTTGTCCTGGTCAATCACCGGCATGCCGCCAATCATCGTGATGGCACCATGCGGACAGGTGCGTGCGCACTTGCCGCAGTGAATGCATCCCGTAGAGCAGGCAGACATCACCTTTTTGGCGGATTCCGTGTTGCGGCAGCGAACCGTCACGTCCTCCGTCACCGGACGCAGACTCAGCACGCCCTTGGGGCAAATCTCGATGCACTTGCCACAGGCCATGCACTTTTCCTCGTCCACCACGGCGATTTTCTTCGTCGGGTCAACGTGGATGGCATCAAACGGACAGACGCGCTCGCAGCTGCCCAGCCCCAGACAGGCAAACTTGCAGGCTTTGTTGCCGTCATTGACGACAGAAGCCGCCACGCAGTCCAGAATGCCACGGTAGTTGAATTTTTCCTTACAATGCTCGCTGTCGCCCTGGCAGATCACGCTGGCGACCTTGCGCACGGCGGTTTCATCCGCCTTCGTGCCCATGATTTCCGCAATTTTGTCCGCCACGGGCTGGCCACCAACCGGGCAGGTGTTCACAGCCGCTTTGCCGGAAGCAATCGCCTCCGCACAGCCGTCGCAACCGGGGAAACCGCACGCGCCGCAATTGGCACCGGGCAGCGCCTCGCGAACCGCATCGCGCCGGGGATCAGCCGGGACAGCAAAGAACTTGCCTGTCCACAGCAGCAGCAGACCAAACAGCAGACCCATCACACCCAGCAGAACCGCCGCAATGAGGATATTCAGAATCGTCATGCTTCCTACCTCCTCATCAAATCAGGCCGCCGAAGCCCATGAAGGCAATCGCCATCAGGCCAGCGGTAATCAGCGCACCGGGGAAGCCGTTCATCCACTTGGGCATATTCGCCAGCGCCAGACGCTCACGGATGCAGGAGAACAGCAGCATGGACAGGCCAAAGCCAGCCGCCGCACAGAAGCCGTTGAACGTGCTTTCCAGCAGGTTGTAGCCTTCGTCCACATTCAGGATGGCCACGCCTAGCACCGCGCAGTTGGTGGTAATCAGCGGCAGATACACGCCCAGCGACTTATACAGCGAGGGCGAAATCTTCTTCAGCGCCATTTCCACAATCTGCACCAGCACAGCAATGACCAGAATGAACGCAATGGTCTGAAGGTATTCCAGATTCAGCATGACCAGCAGCTGCTGCACAAACCAGGTGATGAAGCTGGCCAGCGTCATGACGAAGATAACCGCCAGTGACATGCCCTTGGCCGTGTCAAACTGCTTGGAAACGCCCAGGAACGGGCAGCAACCGAGGAAGCGGTTCATCACAAAGTTATGCACCAGCAGACCGCTGATGAGAATGGTGAACAGATTCATCCAATTCATGCTGCCACCTCCTTCTTCGCAAACTTATTGCGCAGCGCATTGACCAGAATCAGCAGCACACCCAGCGTCACGAAGCCACCGGGAACCTGCGTCATGATACCCATCGGCTGATAGGACGCCGGCATCAGCTGCATGCCGAAGAACGTGCCATTGCCCAGAATCTCACGAATCACGGACAGCAGCGTAATCGCAAAGGTGAAGCCCAGACCCATGCCCAGACCGTCCGCCACGCTCAGCAGCGGCGGATTCTTGGAGGCGAAGGATTCCGCACGGGCGAAAATGATGCAGTTAACCACAATCAGCGGAATAAACATGCCCAGTGCCTGGCTCAGGTCAGGCAGAAACGCCTTGAGCAGCATGTCAATCATTGTCACGAAGGACGCAATGATAATCACATACGCCGGGATGCGCACGCTGTCCGGAATGATGTTGCGCAGCAGACTGATGAACAGATTCGAGCAGATCAGCACGACCGTCACGGCCAGACCCATGCCGATACCGTTCATACCGGACGTGGTGATAGCCAGTGTCGGACACATGCCCAGCATCAGCACAAAGG
>CAZGKQ010000200.1:0-3151 GCA_964526125.1 uncultured Faecalibacterium sp. | reverse complement strand
AGAAGCTGGTGGATACCGGCGGACGCGTCGATCGTTTCAAGAAGCGCTTCGGCCTCAACTAATCTCATTTTATGCGGTTTGTGTGAAGGCTTTGGCGTGCTCACGAGCTATTACGAAGATGACAGGACATTGCTTCGGCAGTGTCCTGTTTTCGTTTGCCATCCTATGCCCAATCCACCTGCTTCCTCCATGATACTGCATGAATATTTCCGCCATCGGCAGGGATTTCGCTGTTTTACATCGAATGTATGAAGGTGGCGGATTATACATTTCCGCCATGAATGATGATTGTTCGCGCCTTTTCCGCGCAGAAAGAAGGTTTATTTTTGATGGAAAATAAGGAAAACAAAAAGCCGGTCGATATTGGTGGTCAGGCCGTTCTGGAAGGTGTCATGATGAAGGGGCCGGAGGCCATTGCCATCACCGTCCGCCGTCCAGACGGGAAAATGGTCGTGGAATATCAGCCCTATACGCCCCTGTCCAAAAAGCACAAGTGGATGGGCTGGCCGATCATCCGCGGCACGGTGAACATGGTCAACATGCTCGTCATGGGCATGAACACGCTGGAAACCTCCGCCAAAATGCTGGGGGAAACCGAAGAGGAACCCACGAAGTTTGAAAAATGGCTGGCCGAAAAGCTGGGCAAAAACGTGGACAAGGTGGTCATGATCGTGGCAATGGTGCTGGCCGTGCTGCTGTCTGTCGGCCTGTTCATCGTGCTGCCGACGCTGGTGGAGCGCGGCGTGATCGCGCTGGGAGCCTCCGGCACGCTGGCGACACTCATCGGCGGCATCACCAAGATTATCCTGCTGATTGGCTACATGCTCTTCTGCAGCTGCGTGCCGGATGTTCGCCGCACGTTCCAGTATCACGGGGCGGAGCACAAAACCGTCTACTGCCATGAGCACAAGCTGCCCCTCACGCCCAAAAACGCCCAGCAGTTTACCACCCTGCATCCGCGCTGCGGCACGGCATTCCTGCTGATTGTCATGTTCATTTCCATCGTGCTGTTCCTCTTTGTCGGGCGCGATATTACAAACTTCTTCCACCGCTTCCTGGTGCATCTGTGCCTGCTGCCGGTCGTGGCCGGTGTCAGCTATGAGGCGCTTAAGGGGCTGGCGCATGCGGACAACGCGCTGGTGCATGCGCTCCGCTGGCCGGGCATGCAGATGCAGCGCCTGACCACCCGTCAGCCGGATGAGGGCATGTTGGAATGCGCCATCGTCTCCATGAATGTGGCGCTTTACGGTCTGCCGAAGAATGCCCCGAAGACCGAGGAGGGCTGGGCAATTCTGACCTCCTTCGACCAGTCGGAGGAAGGCTACGTTTTCCCTGAACAGGCAGGGGATGCCCAGTGACACCGCGTCAGCTGCTGCGCGAAACCGCTGCACGTTTCAAAGCGGCGGATATTCCCGACCCGGAGGTGGATGCATCGCTGCTGCTGTCCCATGTGACGGGCATGATGCCGCTTTCGCTGCGGCTGGACACGACCACGGTGCTTTCCCCAGCGCAGTGCGAACAGTTTGAAGCGCTCGTCGCGCAGCGCCTGACCCGACAGCCCCTGCAATATCTGCTGCATCGCCAGTCGTTTCTGGGGCGCGACTTTTATGTGGATGAGCGCGTGCTGATTCCCCGTCCGGAAACGGAACTGCTGGCCGAGCGCGCCATTGATGCCCTGAAGGCGTTTCGCAGCGCGACGCATGCGCCCACGGCGCTGGATCTGTGCTGCGGCAGTGGGGCGCTGGCGGTTTCGCTGGCGCTGGAAGTACCGGACGCGCAGGTGCATGCGGCGGACATTTCCCCCGATGCGCTGTGCGTCACCCGGCAGAATGCCGAGCAGCTGCATGCCGGAATTTCGCTGCATCAGGGCGACCTGTTTTCCGCCGTGCCGGGCATGACGTTTGATGTCATCGTCAGCAATCCGCCCTACATCCCCTCCGCCGACTGCCGGACGCTTCAGCCGGAGGTGCTGCGTGAGCCGCTGCTGGCGCTGGATGGCGGTGCGGACGGGCTGGCGCTGTACCGGCGCATTGCGCAGGAGGCCGCCGACCACCTGAACCCCGGCGGCGTGCTGCTGATGGAGGTCGGGCACGATCAGGCGCAGGCAGTCATGGCGCTGCTGCATGATTTTTCCGCCGTCACCGCACATGAGGACTATCAGCACATTTCCCGAATGATTGAGGCAAAAAAGCATGTTTGACAAGTATCCCCTGCTGCTGGATCGCTATGAGGAGTTGAACGAAGCCATTGTGCAGCCGGATATTATCGCGGACACCGCGCGGTATCAGGGCTATTTGAAGGAGCTTTCGCAGCTGGAACCGCAGGTTCAGGCCTGGCGGCAATACCAGACGCTGCTGGAGCACCTGGCACAGGCGGAGGAAATGCTCTCCGACCCGGATCTGGCGGAAATGGCACGCGAGGAGCATCTTGCCCTGCTTTCCAGCCGTGAAGCGCTGGAAAAAGAGCTTCGGCTGCTTCTGCTCCCCCGTGACCCGGATGACAGCAAGTCCGTGATTATTGAGATTCGCGGCGGCGCTGGCGGCGAGGAAAGTTGCCTGTTCGCCGCCGACCTGATGCGCATGTACATCCGCTATGCCGAGCGCTGCCACTTCCGCGTTGAGCCGGTCTACACGCAGGAGACGGAGCTGGGCGGCGTGAAGGAATGCTGCTTCTCCATCGTGGGCGACGGCGCGTATGCACGCTTCAAGTTTGAAAGCGGCGTGCACCGGGTGCAGCGCATCCCCGTGACCGATTCCAACGGCAAGCGCCAGACTTCCACCTGCACGGTGGCCGTGCTGCCCGAGGCGGAAGCGGTGGAGCTGGCTATCGACCCGAAGGATCTGCGCATCGATGTTTACCGCTCCACCGGCCATGGCGGACAGTGTGTCAACACCACCGACAGTGCCGTGCGCATCACCCACCTGCCCACCGGCACGGTCGTCACCTGCCAGGATCAGAAGAGCCAGCTCCGGAACCGCGATCAGGCCATGCAGGTACTGCGCAGCCGTCTGCTGGAAAAGCTGCGTGCCGATTCCGACGCGGCCTATGCCGAAAACCGCCGCGCACAGGTGGGCACCGGCGACCGCAGCGAACGCATCCGCACCTACAACTTTCATGAAGGGCGCGTCACCGACCACCGCATCGGGCTGAC
>CAZGKQ010000199.1:0-3157 GCA_964526125.1 uncultured Faecalibacterium sp. | reverse complement strand
ATGGGCTATGGCACCGGCGCGATTATGGCCGTGCCCGCCCATGACGAGCGCGACTATGCCTTTGCCAAGAAGTTCGGCATTCCCATGGTCGAGGTGGTGGCCGGCGGCGACATCACCAACGAGGCCTATACCGACATCAAGGACGGCATTCTGGTCAATTCCGGTTTCCTGGATGGAAAGACTGTGGCCGAGGCCAAGAAGAGCATCATCGAATGGCTGAGCGAGCAGGGTCTGGGCGAGCGCAAGGTCAACTTCAAGCTGCGCGACTGGGTGTTCAGCCGCCAGCGCTACTGGGGCGAACCGATTCCGATCATTCACTGCGACAAGTGCGGCATGGTCGGTGTTCCGGAGGATCAGCTGCCCGTGACGCTGCCGATGGTGGACAACTACGAGCCGACTGATTCCGGCGAATCGCCCCTGTCCGTCATGCACGACTGGGTGAACACCACCTGCCCGTGCTGCGGTGGCCCGGCAAAGCGCGAAACCGACACCATGCCGCAGTGGGCCGGTTCCAGCTGGTACTTCATGCGTTATGCCGATCCGAACTGCGAGACGGGTATTGGCTCGCCTGAAGCGCTGAAATATTGGATGCCGGTGGATTGGTATAACGGCGGCATGGAGCATACCACGCTGCATCTGCTCTACAGCCGCTTCTGGCATCTTTTCCTGCACGATATTGGCGTGATTCCTGCGCCGGAACCCTATCAGAAGCGCACCAGCCACGGCATGATTCTGGGCGAAAACGGCGAAAAGATGTCCAAGTCTCGCGGCAACGTCGTCAACCCCGATGACATCATCGACGAAATCGGTGCGGACGCTTTCCGAGTGTACGAAATGTTCATGGGCGCGTTCGATCAGGCGATTCCGTGGAGCACGCAGAGCGCCAAGGGCTGCCGCCGTTTCCTCGACCGCGTATGGCGTTTGCAGGAAATCGTCGTTCCCGGCGACGGCTACAGCGATAAGATGAAGGCGCTGATGCATGAAACCATCAAGAAGGTTTCGCTGGACTTTGAGGCGATGAAGTACAACACCGCCATTGCCCAGATGATGACGCTGGTGAACGAAATGAACGCCGCTGGTCAGGTGACGCGTGGCGAGCTGAAAACGCTGCTGCTGCTGCTCAACCCCGTTGCACCGCATATCACCGAGGAAATGTGGGAAGCGCAGGGATTTGAAGGCACCATGACCTACCAGACCTGGCCGACGTGGGACGAGGCGGCGCTGGTGAAATCGGAAATCGAAATTGCCGTTCAGGTTTGCGGCAAGGTTCGTGGCCGCGTGATGATTCCGGCGGACATGACGAAGGAACGCGCCGAAACGGAGCTGCAAAAGCTGCCTGAAATCGAGAAGATTCTGTCCGGCAAGACCGTATCCAAGGTCATTTTCGTGCCGGGACGTCTGGTGAACTTCATCGCTCGGTAAGGGAATCGACTTCTGACAGGGGCAGAAAAACTTCATGATAAAAGCAGGGCTGTTGCAGATTTTTGATTTCTGCAACAGCCCTGTTTAATGATTCCCAAAAAAGAGTGTGGGATTGCCTCACGCGCATCGCCAACCTCGCACCGCACCGCGAACGCACACCACTGCCGGTAGAATCAGCATCATCCCGACCGCGCCACCCAGCATGCCGCCAGCCGCAATCGCCAGCAGTACCACCAGCGGATGCAAGCTGGTGGCACCGGAAAGCAGGCGCGGTGAAAGAAAATTCGCCTCAATCTGCTGCACGGCACACAAGGCCAGCAACGTCCACAGTGCCGCTGTCCAGCCGCTTTGCAATGAAAGCAGCACGGCCGGGAAACCGGCCAGTACAGGCCCGATATAGGGAACCAACTCCAACACGCCCATCAGCAGCCCCAGCAGAACAGCGCCGGGTGTGCGCGTCAGCAGCAGCGCAACCGCCGTCATTGCTCCTACCGCCAGCGAAAGCAGCAGCTGTCCCCGAAGATAAAGCAGGGATTCCCGGCGCATCTCTCTGGCCGCACGCACACCGCGCACACGATATTCCATGGGCAGCAGCAGCGTCAACAGCACGCTGATCTGCTTTCGGTCGCGCAGGAGATAAAACGCCATCAGCGGCGACAGCAACCACTGACTGACGCTGCCGCTCCACTGGCTCAGGGTCGAAACAATCGTCGAGGCCGCATGCCCCAGCGCTGCCGTCGCCCGTGTCAGTGCCTCCTCTTGCAGGTTGCCCAGCGGAATGCCGCGCTGCGCCATGCCGTCGGTGAAGCGGTTCAGCTGCCCCTGCGCCCATTCCAGTGCCGCAGGGAGACGGCTTGTGAGCTGCGCAACCTGACGCAGCAACGGCGGAATCAATCCCCACAACAATCCCAGTACCAATCCCAGCAGCAGCAACAGCGAAACAGCCGCCGCCGCGCCTGGAGGCAGTTTCTTTTCCAGTACGCGACTCAGCGGAAGTGCCAGCAACATCAACATCACCGAAACGAGCAGCGTGGACAACAGCGACAGCAGCATATTCCGCAAAAGAAAAACCGCCGCGCCCACTGCCGCCCAGAAAAGAACACTCCGGCGCAACGCCTTCCGCCGGGAAACCGCCTGTTCCATGCCCTTTGCCGCTCCTTTCGATAGGCTGATATGATGTAACCGGGGCAGAAATTTGTGTTTTCTGCTCCGGCATGCCGACTTTATTGCCCTTCATGCATGCTTTGCACGTCCTGCACGATTTCTTTGACTTTGCCAGCGCCTTTCTGGACATCCTGACGGATGGTGCGCCCCACAGGCAGCATCATCAGCCCCATGCCCATCGCAAAGCCCATGGCAGAACCAACCAGCATTTTGTTCATGATGGATCGCTCCTTTCTAGATCCGGCTCACGCTTTGCGCCGGACTCCATGATTTCGCCCTCCGGGATGAGAACATCACCGTTGGGCAGGGTGGAAAACTGCTGCACCTGTTTTCGGCCACTTCGCAGATCCTCCAGCAGTCCCAGCGTCACCTCAATGGCGCAGACGTGCAAATCTGCCGGAGAAAGAAAAGCGTCCGTCACGCAGCCGAGCGTCGCGCCACGGGTGTCCTTGACATTGCGCAGACGGAAGTCCGTGCTGTCGGGCAGTCGCTGCGGTTTCTGCCGGAGAATGATGGACACGCTGCCCAGCAGCTCAATGCCCTCCCGGCCAATCCAGCGTGCGCCGGAAAA
>CAZGKQ010000198.1:0-3171 GCA_964526125.1 uncultured Faecalibacterium sp. | reverse complement strand
GCGTGCTGAAAAATCTGGCGGTCATCAGCGTGGAAAATGTGACGGAAACGGTTCGGCAGCGCGAAAACAGCCTCCTGCCGGGACAAAAAGAAACAAACATACAAGGAGAAACGGAGCATGATTGAGGAAAACGTGCAAAAGGCGGAAATCAACCGGATTCTGGACGAAGCTGTTGGTGCGCTGATGGATGCCGGACATCTGGAACAGGGCAGCGTGATTGTGCTGGGTTGCTCGACGAGTGAAATCGCCGGAGCGCGCATTGGCAAGGGCAGTGTGCCTGAACTTGGCGAAATGGTGGCAGAAGCCATGCTGTCGGCCTGTCAGGCGCACGGGGTACACGCGGCCTTCCAGTGCTGCGAGCATCTGAACCGGGCGATTGTGGTGGAGAAAGAGGTGCTGGATGCGCTGCGTTTGACGCAGGTGCGCGCCATTCCGCAGCCCAAGGCCGGTGGCAGCGTTCCGGCGGCGGCGTGGAAGATGCTGCGCCGTCCGGCGTTGGCCGTGAATATTCAGGCCGATGCGGCGATTGATATTGGCGACACGCTGGTGGGGATGCACATTCGCCCCGTGGCTGTGCCGCTGCGGATTTCCACGGGCCATGTGGGACAGGCGAATCTGGTGATGGCGTATTCGCGTCTGCCGTATATTGGCGGAGCACGCGCCGTGTATACGGTGTGAGGCGTGCGTTGATGAAAGGAGCCGGTTATGGGGCGCAGGGACGATCAGATTTTTGTGGAAAAAAAGCATCGTGGGCGCAAGCTGGCGCTCTTTCTGCTGCCGGTGGTGGTGCTGCTATTCGGCGCAGGCGTGGTGGGGAATTTCGTCGTCAGCAACACCATCCAGACGCTGCGCGAAACGCTGACGATTCCGGATATTCCGAATTCGCTGGATCAGTGGTCGATTCTGCTGCTGTCCGACCTGAACGGGGAATATCGGGGGAGCGGACAGGCGGCCATTGGCAAGGCCATCGGGACAAAGGCCGTCTCCTGCGTGGTGATGGCCGGGAACATGGTAGGAAAGGACGGCGACCCGGCGGCGGTGCTGGATCTGCTGGAACAGCTGCCTTTGGGTGCGCCGGTGTTGCTGCTGCCAGGCGGAAATGATCCACTGCTGTATGCCACGACGGCGCATGCGTCGCTGTCCCCCTACGCAGACTGGGCGCAGAGGCTCATCGACGCCGGGGTCACGATTCTGGACGAGCCTGTTTCCTTCACGAGGGACAAATCGACCATCTGGTTCGTGCCGGAGGACATCTACACCATGGACATCGCCGGAACGCGCCGCGCCTACCAGAAGCAGCTGGACGGTCTGGAAGCGCTGCCGTCTCTGACGGCGGATCAGGCGGCGCTCAAGCGGCTGGCGACCTATCAGCTGGAACGGCTGGATCGCATCGAGGAAGCGATGGCTTCCATCACCGAAAAGGACATTCAGGTATGCGTCAGCCACATGCCGCTGACACGGGAAACCCTCAGCAACATGAAGCAGTACGCCAACACCGGCACGCTGATGAATATGAACCATGTAGATCTGATCGTCTGCGGCGGCTATTGCGGCGGACAGTGGCGGATTCCGGGCAAGGGCGCGCTGTATGTGCCGGAGCTGGGGTGGTTTCCGTCGGATGAACAGGTGCAGGGGCTGAGCTTCGTCAGCGGCATCTGGCAGTATATCAGTCCGGGGCTGGGCAACGGGACGCTCTATCCCTGGTGGATGGGCTTCCGACTGTTTAATTCTCCGGCGGTGACAACGCTTTATCTGACATCGGATTTTTCATGAAAACAGCGCCGTGCAATGCTCTGGAAATGGAGCTTGCGCGGCGCTTTGCGGTGGAAGATTATTCGGCAATTTGATACTGGAAGGCTTCATCGACAACGGGCAGATATTCTTCCATCAGCGTCCACATCAGGTCGAAGGAACGGATGTACTGGCCGTCGCTGTTCCAGAGCTGCGCGTCCATGGTATAGCTGGTGGAAGGAATGCGCGCGCCAAAACGGAAAAACGCTTCCTGAATCTGGCTTTGTGAAAGCACACCTTCCCGAAGCTCGGCATAACGTGCGCACAGCTGCTCCCAATAGAGCGTGCGAATGCGCTCGAACAGGCGGTTTTCGCAGTAAACAAGCTCGATGGCGCTGCCTTCGCAGGTTTCTGTGCCATTCCAGTAGATTCCCCAGAGAGAATCCAGATCATAGAGGATAGGATACCAGATTTGCCCGTCCCAGGTGGCCATCAGCATGTTTTTTCCGCAATTGTCCAGTGCATCGGCAATGCAGATGAAGCAGTAATAATTCAGGCAGGCATCCAGATTCAGATACTGATCAAATTCAGCCATGAAGGTTTCATCATCCGCATTGGCGATAAAACGCATGAGTCGGACGAATTTTTCGACGGTGGCGGAGGTGTTTTGTCCAACTTCCAGTGACCATTCTTCGTCCAGCACATAGGAATCCTGCTTGAACAGGCATCCGTCTGACCAGCCTTCACAGCACATGACGATATGATTGGGGTTGCTTTCATCCATGCCAAGCATCCAGGCGGATTTGGGAATATTCCATGTGTACAGGCCGGCATCCTGCCCATTGAGGATGACCCAGACGGGAAAACCGTCGATGGCACCGTGATTGGGTGTTCCTTCATACAGGCCGTAGGCAGCATTCATCTGTGCGGCCAGCTGTGCGGAAACCACGTTGCAGGCCTGCGTTGGGTCAATGTAATTCGCCTTCAGGCAGTAGGTCGATTGTGCGCCCCATTCCGCCGAAAGCGCTACCGGTTCTTCCGTCATGCAGATGGTGAAATTCTTTTTGTCGTAACTAAGAGAGCTGGAACCCTGCGGCCGGATGGTGATGGCACGCGTGAAGCTGACACCGGTGCTGAAGTCACGGTAGGTCAGCGTGGCTTCGCGAACGTCCTCTTTCCCCTGCCATTCCTGCAAGGTTTCTCCTTCAATGGTGACAATGGGCAGGGAAGCTTCCGCAGCAGCGGCGGAAATGCACAGAAAAAGCAGACAGAGCAGGGTGAAAAAAGCCTTCCAACGTTTTTGTATGAGGCATTCCTCCTTATGGGCAGGAGCCTCTGAGGCTCATTATACAGGCTGCCGGGATGGAAGTCAACGGTTCGGCAGTGTTGCAAAGAAAAAGATGTAACACAGGCAGGAATCTTCTGCTGGGGCGCGAATCT
>CAZGKQ010000197.1:0-3173 GCA_964526125.1 uncultured Faecalibacterium sp. | reverse complement strand
GACTTCTCAGGCCGTCATTGATGCGCTGAATCAGCTGCTCTTTGGCGAATAAGCAACATCATTTCCGGTAATCAAAATCCCCCCGAGCCGGTTTTTCCAAGCCGCTCGGGGGGATTCTTCTGTCTTCTTTACTGCATCTGCGCAAAATAATCGCGGCAATCCGCAACATCCTGCTCAATCTGTGTTTTCAGGGCTTCCACGCTGTCAAACCGCTGTTCCGGACGCATGAACTTCAGGAAAGTTACCCGTACACGTCGCCCATACAGCGACAGGAATTCGTCCATCACATGCGCTTCCACCGTCACCGCACCTTCCGGCAGTGTCGGATGCCGTCCCACATTGACAATGGCCGGGAACACACCGCCGCTCGTTTGCAGATAGCAGGCATACACGCCGAAGGCCGGAAGCGCCTTTTTTGGCGGCACAACGATATTCGCCGTGGGGAACCCCAGCGTGCGCCCCACCTGCTTGCCTTCCTCCACGCGGCCTGAAATGCTGTAGCCACGTCCCAGAAGGCTGTTGACCTGATGAATATCGCCCTGCGCCAGCAGTCGGCGGATTCTGGTGGAAGACACCGTTTCGCCATCCAACAGTACTTCCGGCACAATTACCGTGCGGAAACCATGCTTTTTGCCATATTCCTTGAGCATCTGGCCATTGCCGCGTCCCCCTGCGCCGAAGGTGAAGTTAAAGCCGCACACGACGACAACCGGCGCATACGTCTCCACCATTTCCGCCATGAAGTCCTCCGGGGACTGCTCCGCGCGTTCTCTGGTAAAGGTTGTCACGCACAGCCCGTCCACGCCAAAGGACTGCATCACCGCAGCCTTTTCCGGCAACGTGGTCAACATGACCGGCTCTTTTTCCGGCGCCAGCACATGCAGCGGATGCGGCTGAAAGGTGCATACCGCCAGCGGATAAACCATTTCCTGCGCCAGCTCGTCGCCACGCATCAGCAGCGCCTGATGGCCACGATGCACGCCGTCAAACATGCCCAGCACCAGCACGCAGGGATTCAATCGCTTCGGGTCACGAATGATTCGCATTGTTTTCCTCCCCTTCCGGCGGAATCAGGCACTTCCACACCAGAAAGTCCCCTTCCCGTGCAGCCATTCCCCAGAAAGTATCCTTCAGGGCATCTTTCAAATAAACGCGTACAGCCTGTCCCTCCGGCAGGTTCTGCCCACCGGAAAGCTTTTTAACCGGCAGTTTCACGCCGTTTGTGACCTGTTTGGCCAGAAATAGCGGTGCATCCACGCGCTGGATGTGCCCCAACGCATAATCCATCGGCAGCAGATGCGCCGTTAACGTCCCCTGTGCCTGATAAGCTGCCGCTTCCTCCAGCGTCATGGCGCTGTCCAGCGTGAACGCGCCACTCCGGCTGCGCAGCAGGAAGCGCATGTGTGCCGGGCATCCCGTCAGCTTGCCCATGTCGTCACAGATGGAGCGGATATACGTCCCCCGGCCGCAGCGAATCGTCATCCGCACGCCATGCGCCGGCGTTTCCTCGTGCAGAGTAATGCTTTCCACATGCACCATGCGCACGGGAGCTTCCACGTCTTCGCCATCACGGGCGCGCTCGTAGAGCGGCTTTCCGCCCTGCTTGATGGCGCTGTAGATGCTCGGACGCTGCTCAATATCGCCGATCAACTGGCTGGCGGCCTGCTGCATCTGCGCCAGGGTCGGATAATTTTCGCCTGTCTCAATAATCTGCCCCGTCGCATCCTGCGTGTCCGTGGCTGCACCGAAGGCGCATTCCGCCACATATTCCTTTTCCTTGTCCACCAGATAATCAAACAACCGCGCTGCCCGGCCAATCATG
Organism: uncultured Faecalibacterium sp.; assembly: GCA_964526125.1. GTDB lineage: Bacteria > Bacillota > Clostridia > Christensenellales > Aristaeellaceae > UBA11524. The sequence continues at coordinate 1,351 of CAZGKQ010000197.1, read as the reverse complement.
ATGGGCAACACACCGGCAGCCTCCGGGTCAAGCGTTCCGGCATGGCCGACGCGCTTTTCACCCGTCATACGGCGCACATAGCCCACCACGGCTGCGCTGCTCATGCCCGGGGGCTTGAGGATATTCAGAAATCCGTTCACGCTTCTTCCTCCAATGCACGCTGCATTTCTTCCGCCACGGCCTGCACCGCTTCCGCCATTGGCATACGAATCATACAGCCTGCTGCCTGTGCATGACCACCGCCGCCAAAGGCCGTCGCTGCCCGGCACACGTTGTCCGGCGCATAGGCGCGGAAGCTGACCGCAATCACGCCATCCGCCCTTTCGCGCAGGAAGGCGGACATCCGCACGCCCTCGATGCTCACGCCATAGTTGGCAAAGGCCAGCACTTCCTCCTCCAACGCGCCGCATTCCTGAAAATCCTGCTGCGTCAGGAAGAGGGTGGTCACGCGACCATCCGCATAAAAAGCCAGACTCGCCAACGCACGCTGAAGCAGCTGCACGCCGCCGGGCGTATGCTGGCGGAACATGCGACGATGGACATCAATCAGCGGCGCACCGCTGTCCATCAGCTGTGCCGCCGTTTCCAGCGCCTCCGCGCTCGTGCCCGGCATGGTAAAATGCAACGTATCCGTGCTGATGCCCACCAGCAGACAGGTCGCGATCTCCGGCGTTATCTCGCACGCCATCCTTTCCAGCAGTTCCCGGGCAATCAGACAGGTGGCCGAAGCCGTCGCATCCACACAGTTCTGTTCGCAGAATTCGGGATTGGTACCGTGATGGTCAATTTGCGCCGTATGTGTTGCCCGTGAAAGCAGGCATTCCGCCTTTCCCAGCCGGGGCGCTTCCGACGCATCCACGCTCAGCAGCAAATCAAAATGCTCCTGCGCAGTGAGGCTTTCCGGCTTGCGGTATTCCGTCGCCCCCGGCAGAAAACGCAACACCTGCGGCACATCCTCAGCGCAGAAGAGGCTAACAACTTTGCCCTTCTGCATCAGTCCCAGCCGGAGTGCCAGCGCACTGCCTACCGTGTCGCCATCCGGCACGATGTGGCTGACGATTGCCACGCTGCTGGCCTGGTCAATCGCCGCGATTACGCCGTCAAGCGTTCGGGGTGTCCGCGTCCTCATCAGGGCGTTCCTCCGTCTTCTGTACCTCCGCCAGCACCTTGGCAATATGAACGCCATAGGCGATGTTTTCATCGCTGACAAATTGCAATTCCGGCGCATAGCGGATCAGCATCTGCCGTCCCAGCTCGCGGCGGATGAAACCGGCTGCGTTTTGCAGCGCCTTCATCAGCGGCGCGCGCTTTTCATCCTCCAGCACGGACACATAGACCTTGGCATACCGCA
>CAZGKQ010000196.1:1752-3174 GCA_964526125.1 uncultured Faecalibacterium sp. | reverse complement strand
TTTCAGCAGGGGATTCACAAGCGGCAGGGCATGTGATATAATAGGTAGGAAATTTTGCGTCTTGGAGGGATGCTTTGTGAATACACCGATCAGGAAGACCAAGATTGTCTGCACCATGGGGCCGAATCTGTTTGAAAAGCAGCTGATTGCGCCGCTGATGAAGGCTGGCATGAATGTGGCTCGCTTTAATTTCTCCCATGGCACCTATGAAACCCACCAGTATTATTATGACGAAGTGTGCCGCGTGCGCGAGGAGCTGGGGCTGCCGGTGGCCACCATGCTGGACACGAAGGGGCCTGAAATCCGCGTGCGGACGTTTAAGGATGGCCGGGTGACGCTCAAAAGCGGCCAGCGCTTTACGCTGACGACCCGGGAAGTCGAGGGCGACGAAAACTGCGCGTCCATCACCTATCGGGATCTGCCCCGGGACGTGTCCGTGGGCAGCAGCATCCTGATTGACGATGGCCTGATTGGCATGCGCGTGGAGAAAATCGAGGACACGGAGATTGTCTGCACCGTGCTCAATGGCGGCGTGGTCAGCAATAATAAGGGCGTGAATATCCCCAATGCCCATCTCTCCATGCCCTTCATCAGCGAAAAGGATCGGCAGGATATTCTGTTTGCCATCAAAAACGGTTATGATTATATCGCCGCTTCCTTCACGCGCAGCGCGGATGACATCATGCAGATCCGCCATATTTTGCAGGAAAATGACTGCCATACCATCAATATTATTGCCAAAATCGAGAATCTGGAAGGCGTGGAGAACATCGACGAAATCCTCCGCGTGGTGGATGGCGTGATGGTGGCGCGCGGCGATCTGGGCGTGGAAGTGCCGCTGGAAGACGTGCCGAGCCTGCAAAAGACGCTCATTCAGCGCGGCATCGCGGCTGGCAAGCCGGTCATTACGGCCACGCAGATGCTGGATTCGATGATTAAGAATCCGCGCCCGACCCGTGCGGAAGCCACCGACGTGGCGAACGCCATCTACGACGGCACGAGCGCCATCATGCTCTCCGGCGAAACAGCGGTGGGCGCCTATCCTGTGGAGGCGGTGGAAACGATGGTGCGCATCGCCCTGCGCGCTGAGGCGGATATGGACTACATTCGCCGCTTCTCGCGCGATACGTCCGCCTCGACGGACGTGACCAACGCCATCAGCCACGCGACCGTGACCTCCGCGCATGACCTGAACGCCAGCGCGATTATCACCGTCACCAAATCCGGCTCCACGGCGCGCATCCTCAGCCGCTACCGCCCGGCCTGCGTGATTGTCGGCTGCACGACGGAAAAATCCGTCTGGCGGCAGCTGGCGCTGTCCTGGGGGACGATTCCGGTCATGATTGCGGAGGAAAATAACACGGATGATCTGTTTGAGCATGCGCTGGATGCGGCGGTGGAAAACGGTATCGTGCATGACGG
>CAZGKQ010000196.1:0-1652 GCA_964526125.1 uncultured Faecalibacterium sp. | reverse complement strand
GTGACCATCGACGGCGAAAAGGGTACGGTGAGCGCCAATTGATGCGTGTGTTGACCATTGACGGGCGACAGTTCGCGGATGGCAAGGCCGTCCACCGGATGCTGAAAACGCTGCTGGCGCTGCCGGACTATTACGGCGGCAATGCCGATGCACTCTACGACGTGCTGTCGGAACGTGATGAGCGGATTTCGCTGCGGATTCTCTCCACTGGCGGCGCGGATACGGCGGCCACGTTGCGCAAAATCGCCCGGGTGGTGGAAGACCTCGGTGGCACGGTGGAACGCTGCGATCCCCCGATTGGGCAGAGTGAGAAAGAAGGAAATGGCTGAATGCGCTGCTCCTGTAAAGAATGCGGAACGTATATGATTCAGGCGGAAAGCGATCATCTGGGCTGCGTGTGCCCGGATTGCGGCTACCGCTGCAACGACTGTCTGGGAACAAACACGGTGGTCAGCCGGGAAAGCCTGAAGGCGCTGGCCTTCGACCCCCGCTTTGACCCGGACACCATCTTCCGCAATGCCTTCCTGAACGGGGAAGACGATGAGGAAGAAGAATAATCCATGAGCCAAAAAGGACTGTCCCCAGCTGCATGAGGGCAGTCCTTTCCTGCGTTTTGGGGGCATAAAAAAGCAGGAGTACCGAAGCACTCCTGCGAAAAGGTGGATTAAAGCGTCACGCCGGTCTTGAAAATGGCAAGATCGTGGAAACCGTTGCGCTCGGAGCAGACCAGCTTGCCGGAAGCCACCGCCAGTACCTCATCCATCAGCAGCTGGGACAGCTCGGGCAACGTTTTGCCGTCTGTCAGCAGCTGCCCGGCATTGAAGTCAATCCAGCCATGCTTTTTGACGGCCAGAGGTGTGTTGCTGGCAATCTTCAGCGTCGGCACCGGCGAGGCGAAGGGTGTTCCGCGGCCGGTGGAGAACAGGACAATCTGCGCTCCGGCAGAGGCCAGCGCCGTGGCGGCGACCAGATCGTTGCCGGGGGCGGAAAGCAGATTCAGGCCGGGCGTGTGAACGCGCTGCCCATAGGCCAGCACATCGCGGACGGGCGAGAAGCCGCTCTTCTGCGTGCAGCCCAGCGCTTTGTCCTCCAGCGTGGAGATGCCGCCAGCCTTGTTGCCGGGCGAAGGGTTCTCGTAGATGGTCTGATGATGCTCCTCAAAATAGCGCTTGAAGTCGTTGATCAGGCGGACGGTTTTGTCAAACAGCGCCTCCGTGCCGCAGCGATCCATCAGGATGGTTTCTGCGCCGAACATCTCCGGCACTTCCGTCAGGATGGTTGTGCCGCCCATGCCGCACAGCAGGTCGGAGAAGCCGCCAATCACCGGGTTCGCCGTGATGCCGGAGAAGCCGTCGGAGCCGCCGCACTTCAGGCCAATGACCAGCTTGCTGGCCGGGCAGGGGACGCGCGGTTCGTCGCGCATGCGTGCGGCCAGTTCTTCCAGCAGCTTCATGGCTTCGCCGAATTCGTCCTCCACATCCTGACAGACGAGGAAGCGGACGCGAGACGTGTCGTAATCGCCCATGTGCTCGCGGATGATGGCGGCGCTGCTGTTTTCGCAGCCCAGCCCCAGCACCAGCACGCCGCCGACATTGGGATGTGTGGCCAGATCGGCCAGAATGGTGCGCGTGTTTTCCTGATCGTCACCCATC
>CAZGKQ010000195.1:0-3184 GCA_964526125.1 uncultured Faecalibacterium sp. | reverse complement strand
AAAGTAAATGCAACTCTATATGCCACTGTTGCATTTACTTTGGGAATTCACGAAACGAAGTTTTTCTGCAAAAATGTTGGTGAAATCATTGACAGAAGCCGTTTTTTGCGCTACAATAGATTGTAAAAAGCGTTGCAGAAGGCGCTATTACAATGCTCGATGAAATAAAGGAGATGCAACATAATGCTGACGCATGAAATGACAATTGCCGGCTTGAAGCGTGCGCTGCCCATCTGCCGTGTGAATGATGAGCTGTATATTGGCGCATTCGTGATCTTTGGGGACTGTGAGCTGACAGTCGCCTGTGCTGCGGAGCTGCTCAAAAAAGCGCCCGAATATGATTATCTGATCACGGCGGAGTCCAAGGGCATTCCGCTGGCTTATGAAATGGCACGCCAGCACGGCGATAAGAAGTGGTTCCTGGCGCGCAAAGGCGCGAAGCTCTACATGCAGGACGTGGTGAGCGTGGAGGTCAAGTCCATCACCACCGCTGCGGTGCAGAAGCTGTATCTGGATGGTAACGATGCGGCGCTGATGAAGGGCAAGCGCATCCTGATTGTGGATGACGTGATTTCCACGGGCGAGTCCCTGCACGCGCTGGAAGCGCTGGTGAATGAAGCCGGTGGCGAAATTGTGGGTCGCATGGCGATTCTGGCGGAAGGCGAAGCGCAGGAGCGTAAAGACCTGATCTATCTGGAAAAGCTGCCGCTGTTCAACGCCAAAGGCGAGATTATCGGCTGAGCGTAGACGAAAGCCCATGACGGCTTTTTGTGAAAATTGAGAAAACCCCGCGGGTGCTGAAAAACAGATCAGCGTCCGTGGGGTTTTTGAATGCTGTAATCAATGAAGATGCTTCAGCTGCCATCCGGAGGGGTGCGTTAATCCAGCGAAATCAGGTCATACTCGCGCTGGCCAAAGCCCAGCGCAGCGGCGCATTCCACCGTGTAAATGCCGTGGCGGCTTTCAATACGTTCCAGCAGATGCTTCTGTCCCGGATCGTCCGTCGCGGCATAAACCTGATCCAGACAGGCCTGGTCAATCGCGATCGGATCCAGCGAGGCCATCATGCCAATGTCCTGCATGCAGGGATCTTCCGCCACCTCGCAGCAGTCGCAGTCCACAGAAAGGTTCTTCATCACATTGATGTAAACGGCCTTGCCCTCAAACCGACGGGCGACGGAGGAAGCTGCATCCGCCATCGCGGACAGGAAGCCGTCATGGTCGCCGCCGAAGGAAAGATCGGCGTTTCCGGCACCGTGAATGTACTTCTTGCCGTAGGAGGAAGCGACGCCAATGGACAGCTGCTTCAGCGCGCCGCCGAAACCGCCCATCGGGTGTCCTTTGAAGTGGCTCAGCACAAGCAGCGAATCATAGCGCGTCAGATGCGAACCGACGTAGTTCTTCTGGATGGTTTTTCCGCCGGGAATCAGCAGCTGAAGGTCAGGGGACTCCTCGTCCATGATGTCCACCGGGAACAGCGGCGACCAGCCGTGGTCGCGCATGGTCTGCCAGTGGGCGGAAACGGTGTTGCGCGAACCGGCATAGGCCGTGTTGCATTCCACCACCGTGCCGTGAACCGCTTCAATCATGGGTTGCCAGAACTCCGGACGGAGAAAATTCTGATTGCCTTTTTCGCCGGAATGCACCTTGACGGCCACATGCCCGGGGAGGGGCAGTTCACAGGCCTGATACAGCCGGAGCACGTTTTCGGGGGTGATATTGCGCGTGAAAAAAACGCTGGAAGCCATCATGCTCACTCCTTCATTGTTTTCTGGGAAGAGGGATGAAGACCATGAAATTCAGAGAAGGGCATCTTCTGCACGCTGCTTGTTCAGCTCATCGGCCACATAACCAGCCAGAATATCCACGATGCGTGCATTTTTGCCGCCGCCGGCGACGATGATGTCGGCAAACTCCACATAATTAGCGATATACTGATTGAACATGGGGCGAACGGTGGCGCGGTACTGGGCGGAAATGTTGTCAATGGAGCGACCGCGTTCGAGAATGTCACGCTCAATGCGCCGCAGCAGACAGATGTCTGCATCGACCTTCATGTAGAGCTTCAGAAACATCAGCCGCGTCAGCCGGGGATCGAAGAAGCAGTGAATGCCCTCCAGAATCACCACGTCCCGGGGGTAAATCAGCTCGTCGGTATCCGCGCGGCGGTGCTGAGAGTAGTCGTAGGCCTTCCGCGTGATGGGGCGCCCCTGCATCAGCAACGTTGCGTCCGACAGCAGCAGATCATGGTCAAAAATGCTCGGCTCGTCGTAGTTCAGCTTCACCCGTTCGTCAAAAGAAAGATCGGGGTGGTCGCGGTAGTAGCAGTCCTGCTGAAGGACGAGGCAGCGGTCGCCCAACTTTTGCGCCAGCGCATCGGCCAGCGTGGATTTTCCGCTGCCGCTCGCACCGCAGATGCCAATAAAAATCATGTTTCAAGCCCTCCCTGTTTATCTCCACCAAAAGAGTACATCACAAACCGCGTGCTGTCAAGCATTTCTGCAAAAAAAGCAGGAAAACACCGGATTTTTGTCGCAGAATGAGAAGTATTTCCAGTGACAGAAGCACGGTGTGTATGGTATGATGATGCCCGGGAGAAACGTCCTCTGCGCCCAAGGAGCATCAGGAAGCGTGGGAGACGCAACCGAATACGAGATCATCAGGAGGTGCAGCGCTGAATGAAACAGGGACTGCACACAAAAGCAAACCGAAAAACAGGCTTTTTCCACCGGGCGGCGACGCTGATGCTGACCATGCTGCTTATCTGGCAGACGACTCGCACGACGGCGCACGCGGAGGGTTTAACACGGTCAGGACATGTAACCGTCTATGCATTGGACAGTGCCTCGTTGACGCTTCGTGACGCGGATGCGGAAAATATTGACCAGCTCAACTATTCCTTCGCACTCATTCGAGACGGGCGTGCGGACGGCAGCCATCTGGTCGCCGCTGAGCGCGTGAAGGCCTATTTGCAGCGTCATCCGCATATTCGTGGCGTGCTGGCCGTAGGCGGTTGGGGCGCGGACGGCTTTTCGGATGCCTGTGCCACGGCGGAAGGTCGGCAGATACTGGCGGACAGTCTGTTGTCGCTGATGGACGAGCTGAACATGACCGGTCTGGATATTGACTGGGAGTACCCCGGCACATCGGCTGGCGGCCTTACAAGCCGTCCGGAGGATGTGGA
>CAZGKQ010000194.1:0-3186 GCA_964526125.1 uncultured Faecalibacterium sp. | reverse complement strand
GGGCTGCTTCCACCGGACAGCCAGCAGGTGCTGGACAATTTCCTGCAAATTCCGCAACAGCGAAAATGGCAGCGAATTCAGGCGCTGCAACGGGGAAATTTCCGCATGCAGCGTCCTGTCATGCAGCTGGCCGCCTTGCTCTTCGCATAATCCCTGTACTTTTTACAACTTTCTCTTGCGCCCCCGTTGGAAAGGGTGTACAATATAATGAAGCAGCTTTTTCCCTTTCCGGAAAATCCGCTGCATGCGCCGGAACCGCGTTTTTCGCCCTCCGGCACACTTGAACAAGGAGGAATGAACGCATGACACGATTGGAAACACAGCTGCTTGATCTGCTGCGTGAGGATTGCCGTCTGCCGCTGGAAAAGCTGGCCGTAATGCTGAATGTATCAACGCAGGAAGTTGCCGAAACCATCGACGAGCTGGAACGCCGCCGGGTCATTCTGCACTATGCCCCCACCATCAACTGGGAACTGACGGATCGCGAACGCGTGGAAGCCATGATCCAGGTCAGCGTCACGCCGCAGCGCGACATGGGCTTTGATGCCGTGGCACGCCGCATTTATCGCTTTGAGGAGGTCAAGAGCGTCTATCTGATGAGCGGCGGCTATGACCTGCTGGTACTGGTGGAAGCCAAGAGCCTCAAGGAGCTGGCACTTTTCGTTTCCAGCAAGCTTTCCACGCTGGAAATGGTCACCGGAACGCAGACCTCCTTCGTCCTCAAACGTTATAAGGAAGAGGGCGTGATCTTCGAGGGAGATCAATCTGATAACAGGCTGGTGGTCTCGCCATGAATTACGATCGCTATATCAACCCGTCCGTCGCGGCCGTTCCGCCCAGTGGCATTCGCCGTTTCTTCGACATTGCCGCTACCATGAAGGATGCCATCTCTCTGGGCGTGGGCGAACCAGATTTCGTCACACCATACCATATCCGTAACGCTGCCATCAACTCCATCATTGACGGCGGCACGCAGTACACGGGAAACCGCGGTCTGCCGGAGCTGTGCAACGAAATCAGTGATTACCTCTCCCACCGCTTCCATACCGATTATGACCCCAAGACGGAGATCATGGTCACCGTCGGCGCATCTGAAGCCATTGACATTGCCCTGCGCGCCCTGATTGGCCCCGGTGACGAGGTGCTGGTTCCGGAACCGAGCTATGTATCCTACAGTCCGTCGGTCATTTTTGCCGGCGGTACGCCCGTTGGCGTGGAAACTCCGGTGGAAAACGGCTTCCGCCTGACTCCGGAAGCCATGCGCGCCGCCATTACACCGCGCACCAAGTGCCTCATCCTCCCTTACCCCAACAACCCCACCGGCGGCATCATGGAAAAGAGTGATCTGGAAAAAATCGCTCAGGTCGTGCGCGAAACCGGCATTCTCGTCATCAGCGACGAAATTTACGGCGAGCTGACCTACGGCGACCGCACCCACGTTTCCTTCGCATCCCTGCCGGATATGTGGCAGTACACCATCACACTCAACGGCTTCTCCAAGGCGTTTGCCATGACCGGCTGGCGCGTAGGTTATGCCTGCGGCCCGAAGGAAATCTTGACCGTGATGTTGAAAATCCATCAGTATTCCATTCTCTGTGCGCCGCGCATGGGACAGGTGGCTGCGCTGGAAGCCCTTCAGGCAGGCCGCACCAACGATTATGAGGATGTACGCCGCATGCGTGACAGCTACGACCGTCGTCGCCGCCTGATGGTGGATTCCTTCCGCAAGATGGGGCTGGATTGCTTTGAGCCGCTGGGCGCGTTCTACGTCTTCCCCAACATCGGCAAAACCGGCCTGACGAGCGAGGAATTCTGCGAGCAGCTGCTGAAAGAATACAAGATTGCCACCGTTCCCGGAACGGCCTTTGGTGCCTGCGGCGAAGGACACATCCGCTGCTCCTATGCCACGGGCGTGGAAAAGCTTAACATTGCGCTGGAACGCATGGCGGAATTCATTGGCCGTTGCGCCAAATGACCCGTCGCCCCGGATGACTACTGGACTATTGGAGGTTACAGAATGCGCAGAATAACAGCGTTGCTGCTGATTCTGATGATGATTCCCGGCCTGATGGCAACGGCAGAGGAAGATTTTGATCTGAGCGATATTCTGGATGCAGCAGATCCTGAAATCGTCAAAAACACCTTTTTCGCGCCGGACGACGACCCGGACAGCATCCTGCTGGACGATGACAATCAGGTCGTTTCGATCTACGAGGATGACGGCTCGATTCTCATCACGCTGACCGCCACGGGAGACTTCACCGTGGGCGGTGACAGCCGCAAGTCCACCAGCATCTGGGAAACCGAGCTGAAAAAGCACGACGGCGACCCCAATTTCGCCCTGGCGAACGTGCGTGACATCTTCCTGAACGACGATTTGACCATCATCAACTTTGAAGGCACGCTGACGGAAAGCACCTACATTCCCTCCAACAAGCGCGAGAACGAATTTCTGTTTTCCGCGCCGCCCTCCTACGTTTCCATGCTGACGGACAACGGCATTGAGGCCGTTTCGCTGGAAAACAACCATGTGATGGATCACGGCCAGGAGGTTTATGAGGAAACGCAGCAGCACCTGACCGATGCCGGAATCATCTGGTCCAACAGCGATAACATCGGCGTTTACGAGGTGAAGGGCATTCAGATCTGCATGCTCAGCTACCTGTGCATTGATCGCTACTCAACCCTGTGGGACAAGGTTCCGGCAGACATTGCCGCCGCAAAAGAGCAGTATCCGCTGGTCATCGTCAGCTTCCACTGGGGGAACGAGAAGGATTACTCCCCCACGAACAATCAGATCAAGATGGGGCACCTAGCCGTGGATTCCGGTGCCGATCTGGTGATCGGCCACCACAGCCATCGCCTGAATCCGATTGAGTACTACAACGGTGTCTACATCTGCTATTCGCTGGGCAATTTCTGCTTTGCAGGCAACAGCAAGCCCAGCGACATGTCCAGCTTCATTTTCCAGACGCGTTGGCGGATCTGGGAGGATGAGGGAGAAATCACCAACGAAGGCTTCCGCATCATTCCGATTCGCATTTCCAGCCGTTCGGACAGGAATGACTTCACCCCCACGCCTTTCGGCGACGGTGCCGCACAGGATGCCGTGCTGACGACACTCAAGTCGTATGGTTCCAAGCTGGATTACGCCGTTTCGGAATATCCGCTGGAATGGTAAAAAAC
>CAZGKQ010000193.1:0-3241 GCA_964526125.1 uncultured Faecalibacterium sp. | reverse complement strand
CAGGCGTTCAGTGCTTCCTCGTGACCAATGACGCAGACGCTGCCGTCTTCCGCCATCCGGTCAAGCGTATCACACCATTTCAGCAGAGCCGCATCATCCGTGGCGAGAATGTCCACACGGGTTTGGCGCAGCTTTTCAGGCGTGATGCCGCTCAGAATCTGCTGGTCGCTGACCATGATCTGGAGGGATGCACCCAGCGGCGGATCAACCTCAGCAATGGTGGAAATGATGTACTTCTCCACCTTCTCTTCGCCGCCGACAAAGTCGCGCAGCCCCCGGGAGAGGGTACGGTAAATGCTCAGCGAGCGCGCCGGAGAGGGATCGCGATAGGAATAGGTGCTCATGCTGCCGGTGTTGGAGAAACGCAGACCTGCGCCATATGCGCCGCCCTGAACGCGAATCTCATTCCAGAGGTAGCTCAGAGAAAGAATGTTGCCAATGACTCGGGTCGTACCGTTGCCAGTCATGTCGGCCAGGCGGAAATCATAGCCCAGCGAAGCAAAGCTGATCTGCGCCGGAATCTTATAGCCCACCTTTTTGGGCAGCAGCGTCACATAAGCGGCGGCGTCTGCCACTTTTGTGCCCACCGGATAGGCGGCGATGATGGCGGAAGCATCCACGTTGGCGTTGGAGGCAATGCTCAGCGTCAGACGGGACTGGACGGTCGTTTCGCTGATGAAGCGCTGGCAGAGCTGGCAGAAATCCGGATAGCACGCATCGAAATTCTCCGTCAGCTTTTTCAGGTTGGTGATGCAGCTCAGGCCGTCGAAGGCTTCCGCAGCCGCACCGCGAGCGCTGGTGGTGGCCAGGGCGGTATTCATCGCATACATCTGACCGCTGCCCAGCACCTGCTGCTTCATCTGCTCGTTGAATTGCAGCAGATACGTCTGCACGCGCTGCGCGTCGTCAAAGCAGGTTTCCGTCAGAATTTCATGCACGAGTGCCTTCGCCGTTTCCAGATTCGCATCCAACACGGAGCAGCTCACGTCCAGCATGGGGGTCGCCGTGTCGCGTGCATTGGCCATGACGCGGCATTTGAAGTTCAACTCGCCGATGTCGCGCTTAATGGCCTGCACCAGCGACAGGGAATCGTGATGCTTTGTGGGTAGGCGACCCAGCAGGGCCGCCATCACGGCGAGGTTGGGCAGCTCGGTCATGGAATAATTCGTCAGAGCGAAATAGTAGTGCAGCGTGGTGATGCCGTTCATGGGCAGATCGTGCGTAATGACCCGAACGCCATCGACGAGGGTTTCTTCCGCCGGAATCAGCAGCGGTTCAGGGCTGATGCTGTCCACGGACAGCATGGGCAGCGTTTCCAGCTGTGCGGCGGTGTCGGGGGTCTGCTGCCAGGCAAACAGCTTTTCGTTGCGGCTGCGCAGGGCATCCTTTTCCTCCTCCGTCCAGCTGTTCCAGATGGCAGTCAGGCGCTGCTGTTCATCCTGACGCATTTCCTCGCCCAGCGTGTGGGAGGGCAGCGTCCGAATGACGGAAATGACCGATTCATCCAGAAGCAGTTCTTCCATCAGGCGCTCAAAGCCGTCCCCCTCGGCCATGGCGCGAAGCTCCGCATACAGCGCATCCGTCACCATCGGTTGCATCGGGTCGCCGCCGTAGAGCCAGGTGTTCAGGCCGTTGATGCAGCGGATCAGGCCGGCCGGTTCGTTGAGCTGGCGAGCCTTGAATTCGTGGCTGTTGAGGGAAGCGGTCAGGGCTTCCTTGTCCAGGCCGTTTTTCACCAGTTCGCGCACTGTCGTGCGGATCAGCTCGCGAAGTTCATCTTCGCTGCCGTCCTCGATGCAGCGCAGCGTCAGCATCATGTAGGGCTGCGCGATGGAGGTATCCTGCATCATGGTCACATTCTGGCACTTGCCGGAGTCCAGCAGCGCTTTTTTCAGCGGCGCGTCATTGCTGCCGGTGAGCACGTCAAAGAGGATTTCTGTGGCCTGAATGCGCGTCTGATCCTGCCAGGACGCGACGATACGCGCCAGCGTCAGCATGGATTTTCCAGCCGTGTCTTCATCGGCACCCAGCTCGTAGTACTGCTCGACGGTTCTGGTCAGCGGCTGCTGCATGGGAATTTCATGCGTTTCATCCGAATGCTCGTAGCGGCTCAGATAGCTATCAATCAGCGGCAGCACGCGCTCCAGCGGTACACTGCCATCCAGATAGATGCGAGCGTTGGAGGGATGATAGTAGCGGCGGTACATGCTCAGGAACTGCTCGTAGGTCAAATCCGGAATGTGTTTGGGATCGCCGCCGGAATTGTGGCCGTAGCAGTTATCCGGGAAGAGGAGATCAAGCGTCTTCTGGTAGATGACCTCGTCCACGTCGCTCATGGCACCCTTCATTTCGTTGAAGACAACACCCTTGTACAGCGGCTGGCTGTTTTCGTCCAGCTCAATGTGCCAGCCTTCCTGATAGAAGATGTTCGGGTTGGAGAGAATGGCCGGGGCGAATACCGCGTCCAGATAAACTTCCGTCAGGTTCAGGAAATCCTGCTCGTTGCGGCTGGAAACGGGGTAAATCGTCTTGTCGGAGAAGGTCATGGCGTTCAGGAAGGTGTTCATGCTGCTCTTCAGCAGTTCCACAAACGGCTCGCGCACAGGATATTTGTCACTGCCGCAAAGGACGGAATGCTCAAGAATGTGGAACACACCGGTGGAATCCTCCGGCAGCGTCTTGAAGGCGACGCAGAACAGCTTGTTGTCCTCGCCATTATTCAGCCAGGCCAGCTGCGCGCCGGTCTTTTCATGATGCATCTCGATCATGGTGCCGCGCAGCTCTGCGTTTTCGCGCACGCGGTCAACCCGGAAGCCGTGCAGCACTTCGTTGACGGTCAAATTCATGAGGGTTGTTCTCCTTTCACTGGCGGTTGTAGATTTTTCTTTCTGCAACAGCCCTTATCGTTCCTGATTATAGCACAACGGGGGAATGATTACAAGCGGCTTTATTCCTGCTGTGTCAACAGCGACAGAATCTCATCCCGGTCGAAGGAACCCTGCCGGATGCGCTCGCTGTCCATGGCCAGACTGCTCAGCTCGCGCTTTTTCTGTTGCAGATCCAGAATGCGCTCCTCCACCGTGTTCTTGCAGACAAGGCGCGTCACCAGCACCGTGTTTTTCTGGCCGATGCGGTGGGTACGGTCGGTGGCCTGATCCTCGGCAGCGGCGTTCCACCACGGGTCGAAGTGAATCACGCGGTCGGCAGCAGTCAGGTTCAGGCCGGTTCCGCCGGCTTTGAG
>CAZGKQ010000192.1:0-3249 GCA_964526125.1 uncultured Faecalibacterium sp. | reverse complement strand
GTGCGGGAAACAGGACTTGAACCTGCATGAAGTTAGCCCTCACTAGAACCTGAATCTAGCGCGTCTGCCAATTCCGCCATTCCCGCATGTGCCAGAACTCTGACAAAGAATATATTCGACGAAAAGAACGATTCTCCTGCTGGATTTTCAAAAATTTTTTTATTTTTTTTGAAAAAATGTGCGATGGGCGGTCGGACTGCGCTTTTTGTGTTCTTTCCGCGCCAGGTGGTTGACGGATGGCCGCAAAACCAGTATCATGAACATGTTGAAATCGCAAAAACGTCGGGAAATTCCCATCGGAAAATCCCGGCTGAAGGAAAACAGGGGGAAATAACCATGAATCTGACACAGAAAATTCTCTCGGCACATCTGCTGAGCGGTCAAATGATTCCCGGCGAGGAAATTTCTATCCGCATCGACCAGACGCTGACGCAGGACTCCACCGGCACGATGGCGTATCTGCAATTCGAAGCCATGGGCGTGGAGCGCGTCAAAACGAAGAAGTCCGTGGCGTATATCGACCACAATACGCTGCAAACCGGCTTTGAAAACGCCGATGACCACTATTTTATTCAGACCGTGACGAAAAAACATGGCATTTACTGCTCCAAGCCCGGTAACGGCATCTGCCATCAGGTGCATCTGGAACGCTTTGGCGTGCCGGGATATACGCTGCTGGGATCGGATAGCCATACGCCTACGGGTGGCGGCATTGGCATGCTGGCCATTGGTGCTGGCGGTCTGGATGTGGCCGTGGCGATGGGTGGTGGCGCATATTATCTGGCCTGCCCGAAAGTGGTGGGCGTGCGTCTGCACGGGAAGCTTTCCTATGGCGTGGCGGCGAAGGACATCATTCTGGAGGTGCTGCGTCGTCTGACGGTCAAGGGCGGCGTGGGCAAGGTGATGGAATACATCGGCGAGGGCGTGAAGACGCTGTCCGTGCCAGAGCGCGCCACCATCACCAACATGGGCGCGGAGCTGGGTGCAACGACTTCCATCTTCCCCTCCGACGAAGTGACGCATGCTTTCCTGAAGGCGCAGCAGCGTGAACAGGATTTTGTGCCCCTCGCGGCGGACGCAGATGCGGAATACGACGAGCTGATCGACATCGACCTGACCACGCTGGAACCGCTGGTAGCCAAGCCGCACATGCCGGATATTGTGGAAACGGTGAAGCAGTGCGGACCGATTAAGGTGGATCAAGTGTTCATTGGCTCCTGCACCAACTCCTCCTATACGGATATGATGCGCGTGGCACGCATCCTGAAGGGAAAGACGGTGCACCCGGACGTGAGCCTGGTCATTGGCCCCGGCTCCAAGCAGGTGCTGACGATGCTGGCGCGCAACGGTGCACTGGCGGACATGATTGCGGCCGGTGCGCGTATTCTGGAATCAGCGTGTGGCCCCTGCATCGGCATGGGACAGTCGCCGAGGACGAATGCGGTGTCTGTGCGCACGAACAACCGCAACTTCTTTGGCCGCAGCGGAACGAAGTCGGCTGGCATCTACCTGACCTCCTGCGAGACGGCGGCGGTGACGGCGCTCACAGGCGTGCTGACCGATCCGCGCTGCCTGGACATTGATCTGGACGTGCCGATGCCGGAAACCTACACTGTGAACGACAATCTGGTCATTCCGCCGGTGGAGCCGGGGAAGGAAGGCACGGTGGAGGTTGTGCGTGGGCCGAACATCCAGCCCTTCCCGATGGGCAAGGCGCTGGCGGATACCATTTCCGGCAAGGTGTTGCTGAAAATGGAGGATAACATCACGACGGATCATATCGCCCCCTCAGACGCGAAGCTTCTGCCGTTCCGTTCTAACGTGCCGTATCTGTCTGACTTCTGTCTGACACCGGTGGATAAGGATTTCCCGGCGCGTGCCAAGCAGGAAGGCGGCGGTATTCTGGTGGCTGGCAGCAACTACGGTCAGGGTTCCAGCCGCGAACATGCAGCGTTGGTGCCGCTGTATCTGGGCATCCGCGCAGTTGTGGCGAAGTCCTTTGCGCGCATCCATCAGGCGAACCTGATCAATAACGGCATTTTGCCGCTGACTTTCCAGAATGAGAGCGACTATGACCGCGTGGCGCAGGGGGATGTGCTGTCCCTGCCGCAGGTGCGCGAGAAGGTGGAAGCTGGCTGCGTTGAGCTGGTGCTGCGCAACGAAACGAAGAATGAGGAGTACACCGTGCTGCTGCCGCTGACCGAGCGCCAGAAGGGCTGCATCCTCTGCGGCGGACTGCTCAACTACACCCGGGAAAGCGCGAAATAAATCAATATCAGGGGAGGAATGCCTGATGCATTTGATTATTCCCAAAGACTATAACCCTGTCCTGAACCTGCGCGATACGGAAATCGCCATCAAGCTCGTCAAGGACTTCTTTGAAACCGAGCTGGCGCGTGCACTGAATCTGACGCGCGTTTCGGCACCCATCATGGTGACGCCGGAAAGCGGCTTGAATGACAACCTGAATGGCGTGGAGCGTCCCGTGTCGTTTGATATTCTGGAAACGGGCGCGACGGCGGAAATCGTCCATTCGCTCGCCAAGTGGAAGCGTCAGGCGCTGAAAACCTATGGCTTCCACCCCGGCGAAGGGCTTTATACGGACATGAACGCCATCCGCCGCGATGAAATGACCGACAACATCCACTCCATTTTTGTGGATCAGTGGGACTGGGAGAAAATCATCACGCCAGAGCAGCGCACGATGGAAACGCTTCAGGAGACGGTGCGTGCCATCTACCTGACGCTGCGGAAGACGGAGGGCTTTGTCTGTGCCCATTATCCGCACATCAAGCCGGAACTGCCGGATGAAATCACCTTCGTTTCCACGCAGGAGCTGGAAGACCGTTACCCGGCGCTGACCCCGAAGGAGCGCGAATATCGTGCTGTGCGCGAGTACGGGGCGGTTTTCCTGACCGGTATCGGCGGTGCGCTCCGCTCCGGTCAGATGCACGACGGCCGTGCGCCGGACTATGATGACTGGTCGCTCAATGGCGACATTCTGCTCTATGATCCGCTGCTGGATATTTCGCTGGAAGTGTCCAGCATGGGCATTCGCGTGGATCCGGAGGCGCTCCGGCGGCAGCTGGCCATCCGCCAGTGCGAGGAACGGGCGGAGCTGCCCTTCCAGAAGGCGTTGCTGGCAGGACAGTTGCCCCAGACGATGGGCGGCGGCATTGGCCAGAGCCGCATGTGCGTTTACCTGCTGCGCAAGGCGCATGTAGGCGAGGTTCAGGCCAGCCAGTGGCC
>CAZGKQ010000191.1:0-3252 GCA_964526125.1 uncultured Faecalibacterium sp. | reverse complement strand
TGATGCCCTCGCCGCGCGTATCGGTCATGAACTCGCTGCGGTAGCCGAACAGGCCACGAGACGGCACGAGGAATTCCAGACGCACGCGGTCAAGGCCGGACATGTGTTCCAGCGTGCCACGGCGGCGGCCAATCTTCTCAATGACCGCCCCAGCGGAAGCCTGCGGCGTGTCCACCACCAGACGCTCAATCGGCTCGCATTTCACGCCGTCGATTTCGCGGTAAATGACGCGCGGCTTGGACACGGCGAACTCGTAGCCCTGACGGCGCATGTTTTCAATCAGGATGGACAGGTGCAGCTCGCCACGGCCACAGACCTCGAAGGCATCCGTGCTGTCGGTGTCGTTGACGCGCAGGGAAACGTCCGTCTGCAACTCGCGCATCAGGCGTGCGCGCAGATGGCGGCTGGTCACATAGGTGCCCTCACGACCGGCGAAGGGGGAATCGTTGACCTGGAAGGTCATGGTCACAGTCGGCTCGCTGATCTTCACAAAGGGCAGACCCTCGATGCACTCCGGAGCGCAGACCGTGTCGCCAATGGACAGATCCGGTGCGCCGGAAAGTGCCACGATGTCGCCCATCGACACTTCCTGCGCATCCACGCGCTTCAGGCCGTCATACTGATACAGGCTGCCCAGTCGCCACATGGGGCTGGTCGCGCCCGTCTGGACGTTGGTATGAATAACGTTCATGCCGGCCTTGAACGCGCCGCGCATCACGCGCCCCACGCCAATGCGTCCCACATACTCGGAGTAGTCGATGGTGGAAATCAGCACCTGTGCCGGGCCATCCGGGTCGCCCTCGGGAGCAGGAATGTACTTGAGAATCGCGTCGAAGAGGGGACGCAGATCCGTGCCGGGCGTTTCCAGATCCATCGTGGCCGTGCCCTTGCGTGCCGACACATAGAGGATCGGGTTTTCAATCGTGCTTTCGTCCGCTTCCAGATCAATCAGCAGATCCAGAATTTCGCCCACCACCTCTTCGCAGCGCGCATCGGGGCGGTCAATCTTGTTGATGACGATCAGCACCTTCAGCTTCAGCTCCAGTGCCTTTTTCAGCACGAAGCGCGTCTGGGGCATCGGCCCTTCAAAGCTGTCCACCAGCAGCAGCACGCCGTCTACCATCTTCAGCACGCGCTCCACCTCACCGCCGAAATCGGCGTGGCCGGGCGTGTCAACGATGTTGATTTTCGTCTTGCCATAGTGCACGGCGGTGTTCTTAGCCAGAATGGTGATACCGCGCTCGCGCTCAATCGCGCCGGAGTCCATTACGCGATCCACCGTCTGCTGATTTTCATGATACACGCCGCCCTGCTTGAGCATCTGGTCAACCAGCGTCGTCTTGCCGTGGTCAACGTGGGCAATAATAGCAATGTTGCGAATATCTTCACGAACCATTCGTCATTCTCTCCTTCATATCACTTTCGATTGGCCGTTTCCGCCAGCGTCAGCCCAGCGTTGTTTTCGCAGGCCAGACGGATGCTCCACTCGTTTTCAAACAGCAGCACATCGCGTTCGCGGCTGTCCTTTGCACGGCCGGAGGTGGAAGTGAGCTTGAGCTGCTCCACCGGTTTGGGCGTGGAGACGACCCAGCGCACATAGTGGAAAGGCAGGGATTCCATGATGATCTCCACCTGATATTCCGATTTCAGGCGATGTTCCAGCACTTCAAACTGAAGTACGCCGACAACACCCACCAGGAACTCCTCGCGCCCCGTCTCCGTGCGGATGAAGGTCTGAATCGCGCCCTCCTCCGCCAGCTGGGTGATGCCCTTCTGGAACTGCTTGCGCTTCATGGAGTCCGCCGGACGCACCCGGGAGAAGAATTCCGGCGCGAAGACGGGAATATTCTCATAATGCAGCTTCGGGCCGCCGGAGAGCGTATCACCCAGCTGATAAATGCCGGGGTCAAACAGACCGATGATGTCGCCAGCCCATGCTTCCTCCACAGCCTCGCGCTCGTCGGCCATGAACTGCTGGGGCTGCTTGAGCGTCACAGTCTTGTTCGTGCTGGAATGCCATACGTCCATGCCCTTCTCAAACGCACCGGACACGATGCGCATAAAAGCCAGTCGGTCGCGGTGCGCCGGGTTCATGTTCGCCTGAATTTTGAAGATAAAGCCGGAGAAATACGGCTCTTCCGGGGAAATATCACCCAGATCGCTTTTGCGCGACAGGGGCGGCGGCGTATATTGCAGGAAGCGCTCCAGGAACGGCTCCACGCCGAAATTCGTCACGGCAGAACCGAAGAACATGGGCGTCAGCTCGCCGCGCCGCACCTTCTCCAGATCGAATGCGTCGCCAGCCTCGTCCAGCAGGTCAATTTCCTCTGCCAGACGGTCGCGGTAATGTTTGGCCAGCACATGCTCCAGCGCCGGGTCATCAATGGCAATGTCCGTCTTCTGCACCATCGACTTGCCGTGGTCGCCGCCGGTATACAGCTCCACCATCTTCGTATCGCGGTGATAAACACCCTGAAAATCGCCATCGGTGCCAATCGGCCAGTTGATGGGGCAGGAGCGGATGCCCAGCACCTGTTCCAGCTCCTCCATGAGTGCAAAGGGATCTTTCGCGGCGCGGTCCATCTTGTTGACAAAGGTGAAAATCGGGATATTGCGCATGCGGCAGACCTTAAAGAGCTTGATGGTCTGTGCCTCCACGCCCTTGGCCGCGTCAATGAGCATGACGGCTGCGTCCGCCGCCACCAGCACGCGGTAGGTATCCTCCGAGAAGTCCTGATGGCCAGGCGTATCCAGAATGTTGATGCGGAAGCCATCGAATTCAAACTGCATGGCCGAGGAGGTAACGGAAATGCCGCGCTGCTTCTCGATATCCATCCAGTCCGAGGTGGCGTGCTTATCGCTCTTGCGCGCCTTCACGCTGCCGGCAGAACGAATCGCACCGCCATAGAGCAGGAGCTTTTCCGTCAGCGTGGTCTTGCCCGCGTCCGGGTGCGAAATGATGGCAAAGGTTCTCCGCTTTTCCACCTGCTCATGGAGCATCTGGCGGAAAGCCGGGGTATCGTTAGCTGGCAGCATGACTTGTCCTCCTACAACAATTCACAGGGTCGCTGTGCGCCGCCGGGCGTTTTTTCCCATCCTGCGCACGCTTTGACCCGAAAAAGACAGATTGTCCGACTGTTTATTTTACTGCCAAGCAGCGCTGTTGTCAAGGTGTTTTCAAGGGCTTCATGGCTTTCATGGTGCTTATTTTTCCGATTTTTCCGAACGGCGCAAAAAAAGAATTTATCCACA
>CAZGKQ010000190.1:0-3325 GCA_964526125.1 uncultured Faecalibacterium sp. | reverse complement strand
ACGGAACAAAGCGGCTGGCTGGCGAACCGGCGCGTTTGTGGTGCGTGCCCAGACGTTCCCTGAAGAGGCGTGGAATGCGGATGTGGCCTTCATCTTCGGCGGAACAAACGATTACGGCATCGGCGATGCGGCCTTTGGCCGGGCGGACAGCAGTAATCCGTTTGAAATCAATGGGGCGCTGAACATCATCGCGAACACCCTGCGCGAAATGAATGCGAATATGCGAATTGTGATGATTTCCCCCATCAGGCGGCAGGGGGAAGAAACGCCCAATCCGATGACGGGACAGCCGCTGAGCGCGTATGTGGCGCTGCTTGAACAGGCGGCGGAACGCCTTGCATTGCCTTTCTGCGACCTCTTCCACGCCGCGCTGTTCAACCCGGAGGATCCGGAGCAGCGAAGGCTATATATTCCCGATGGCCTGCATCCCAATGATGAAGGACATCGGCTGATGGCTGAAATGCTGCTCAAACAGATTACGGAGATTCGATAAGGAGAATGAAAGTGGAAAAACTGGCGAATGGAATCTATGTCATGCACTTCGGTACGGAGGAAGTATTCACGCCGTATCAGGTGCTGAAGCCGAAATCCCGTTGGGAGCAGCTGAACCGGCTTTCGGATGGTGCACTGCCCTTTGACGAAAAAGCGGTGCGCAGCCGGGGACGTTCCTCTGGCTTCCTGCTGGAATTGCCGCTGGAACAGGGGGAAGAAGTGTACGGCCTCGGCCTGACGCTCAAATCCTTCCGCCAAACCGGCCTGAAAAAAATGCTGCGCGCCAACAGCGACCCGGTGGCGGACAATGGTGACAGCCACGCCCCGGTGCCGTTTTATGTGACCAGCAGGGGCTATGGCGTGCTGGTGGACACCTGTCGCCATGTTACTTTTCATGCCGGCAATGTGAAAATGCGCGGTTCACGGCAGGATCTGGAGAATTTCCCTTCCGCCGGCACGAATGTGGGTCACTGGTGGGTCAAGGAAGGCAGCGGCAACATGTTTATTGATGTGGCCGGGGCGCAGGGCGTGGCCATCTACATTTTCTGCGGCGAAAGCATGCTGGATGTGGTGGCGCGGTACAACCTGTTCAGCGGCGGTGGTGCGCTGGTGCCGCGCTGGGGATTGGGCGTGATGTACCGCGGCTATATGCCCGGCGATGGGGCGCATATGCTGCGTTTGGCGCGGCAGCTGAGGGAGCAGCATATGCCCTGCGACATCTTTGGCCTGGAACCGGGGTGGCAGACGCACGCCTATTCCTGCACCTATGCGTGGGATCCGGAGCGCTATCCCGATCCGGCTGCGTTTTTGCAGGAAATGCGCGACATGGGCTACCATATCAACCTGTGGGAGCATGCCTATGTGCATCCGGATAGCCCGATTTTTGAGCAAATGAAGCCCTATGCCGGTGATAACTACGTCTGGAACGGCCTCGTGCCTGATTTCACCACGCAGGGAGCGCGCGATGTATTCCAGCAGCAGCATGATCCATTGATTGCGCAGGGCGTGGACGGCTTCAAGCTGGATGAATGCGACAGCTCCGATTTTACCGCCAACTGGGGCTTCCCGGACTTCACGGAATTCCCCGGTGGCATGGATGGCGAGCAGATGCATGCCATTTTCGGCAACCTGTATCAGCAGACGGTTCATGAAATGTATCAGCGGCGCAATCAGCGCACCTATGGTGAAGTGCGGCAGACAGGGGCGTTCTCCGCGCCCATGCCGTATGTTCTCTACAGCGACCTGTATGACCATACGGACTTCATCCGTGGCATGGCCGGTGCAGCCTTCAGCGGCATCCTGTGGACACCGGAAGTTCGTCAGGCGGAATCGGCGGAGGAGCTTCTCCGGCGAATTGCCGCGGCAGTCGTTTCGCCCCAGACGGTGCTCAACGGCTATATGGTACCCATGACACCGTGGATGCAGTACGATCTGGAAAAAAACTATGCCGGGGAGCTGCTGGAAAATCATCAGGAGCTGACGGACATGTGCCGCCGTCTGCTGGAAATGCGCATGCGTCTGATTCCGCACCTGTATACCGCCTTCATGAATTACTATGAAAACGGGGTGCCGCCGGTGCGTCCGTTGGTGATGGATTTCCCCGATGAGACGGAAGTAAAGGATATTTACGACCAGTTCATGTTGGGCGATGGCCTGATGGCTACGCCGATGATTGCAGGTCAGGGGGATTCGCGCCGGGTCTATTTCCCCAGAGGAATCTGGTATGAAATGAAGACGGGCAGAAAAATCAGCGGTGGTTGCTGGGAGACCATCACACCGGCGCTGGACGAAGTGCCGCTCTTTGTGCGTGAAGGAACGCTGCTGGTGCTGGCGCAGCCGAAGGAACATCTGGTGGATGGCGAGGACTTTGTGCTGGACGTGATGGCCTATGGTGCGCAAAGCAGCGTATGCCGTCTGGCCTGCGACGATGGCCTCAGCACCAGTCTGCCGGTGGAGGAAATTCCGTGGATGACGCTGCGCGCAGAGGGCGAGCAGCTGAAGGTGGAAAACGAAAATCCGCTGTACAAAATCAACAGCTTCCGCCGCGTGCGCTGATACGCTGATGAAGGAGAATTTCGATGCGATACTTCCATTACAAACCGACCGACGGTTGGCTTGCGGACGTTGTTCCTTTCTACTGGGACGGCGCATTCCGCCTGTTTTATCTGCATGATTTCCGGAATGTTGAAGGGCATGGCGAAGGCTGCCCGTGGCGACAGATTGTATCAAAAGATTTGGTTCATTTTGAAGAAAAGGGCGAAATGATTGCCCGTGGTACATCTCAGGCGCAGGATCTGTTCATTTACACGGGCTGTGTTGTGCGCGCGCAGGGTCGGTTCCATATTTTCTATACCGGCCACAATTACCATCTGATTCCGCAGCAGAAGCCACAGGAAGCCGTGATGCATGCTGTTTCCGACGATCTGGAGCATTGGGAGAAATGTCCCGGGGAATATTTCTTTGCGCCAGAAGGCTATGAAATGCATGACTGGCGCGATCCCTTCGTCTTTTTTGACGAGGCGGACGGGCTGTACCACATGCTGCTGGCGGCGCGCAAAAAAGATGGCGCTGCCATGAAAAAGGGCGTCACCGCGCATGCCACATCGGCTGACCTCATCCACTGGCAAACGGAGGAGCTGTTGTGGGATCCGGCACTTTATTTCACGCATGAATGTCCAGATCTGTTCAAGATGGGCGACTGGTATTATCTGATTTACTCGGAGTTTTCAGATGAATTCCGCACGCGCTATGTGCGCAGCCGCTCACTGGCCGGTCCCTGGGAAGCGCCGGAAGACGACGTGTTTGATTCACGCGCATTTTATGCCGGAAAAAC
>CAZGKQ010000189.1:2096-3329 GCA_964526125.1 uncultured Faecalibacterium sp. | reverse complement strand
CCGTCCACAGCCGTATCAGGCATGCCGATCAGCAGCACGGCCACGGCGTTCAGTGACGGGTCAACACCCAGCTTTTCGCACAGCGCATCGTGGTTGTCGCCGTTGAGGGCGATGGTCGGGGAGGAAACAATCTTCGTGCCGTAGCCCAGCGCGCTTGCTGCAATCACCATGTTCTGGCACGCCAGACCGCAGTCAAAGCTCGCATTGGGGGAGGCAGTGCTTTCATCCATGTAAATGATAATGGCAACGGGAGAGTCTCCCAGCGCGGCCTTGGCGGAAGCGGATGCCGCCGGTGCACCGGAGTTTGCACCGCTTGATGCGCTCTCACCGCTGGATGCATCATCCGCCGGAGCCGCACTTTCGTCTGTGGCCGCGACGGGCGCTACGCCGCCAAAGGAGACGCTGCCGGAAATTTCGTTCATGACCTCCTGATTCGTCACCACGACGAAATACCACGGCTGCTGATTGATGGCGCTGGTGGCCGACAAACCGGCTGTCAAAATGGTGTTCAGATCGTCCTCGGCCACTTCATCCGCCGTGAAGGCCTGTGTGGTTCCGGTGCTCAAAATCACCTGAACCGCGTCCTCCGCCAACGCGCTGGTGGACGCAGCGCACAGCATACCGGCCATCAGCAGAGAGATGGCCTTTTTCCATCCATTTTTCATGCATCATCCTCCTAATCAGTGTGAGTTACAGAAGTCGGCAGCTCCGCGGTGCACCGTGCTTCTGCCTTATTTATACCATTGGCAGATGAGGAAAAGATGACGGCTGGGTGATGAATCAATGAAACATTTTATTCCTGCCCTGGCGCGAGGAAAACCACCTGCACGGTCGTTCCTGCCTGAACCGCGCTTTCCAGATGGATTTCCGCCCGGTGAAGCTGCGCAATGTGCTTGACGATGGCCAGACCAAGCCCGGTTCCGCCGGTTTGGCGCGAGTGGCTCTTATCCACGCGATAGAAGCGCTCGAAAACGCGGCTCTGATGCTCCGGCGGAATGCCAACGCCGTTGTCGGTCACGCTGCACAGCACTTTGCCGCCTATGGCCTGAACGGTGATGGAAATGGCGCCACCTTCCTGCGTGTATTTGACGGCGTTGTCAATCAGGTTGAAAAACATTTCACGGAGCAGCACCGGCGAGCCGGATACCGTGGCTTCGTCGCCCGAAAGGGTGAGCGTCAGGTGCTTTTGGGCAGCAGCGGCGGAAAAATCATCCGTCAGGGCGCGCAAAAGCG
>CAZGKQ010000189.1:0-1996 GCA_964526125.1 uncultured Faecalibacterium sp. | reverse complement strand
GCGTTTGCTGCTCATCCAGCTGGGAAAGCATCAGGATGTCGTTGACCAGCGCCAGCAGCCGGGCGGATTCCCGGCCAATCATGTCGGCAAAGTGGGGAATGTCCTGCGGCTGGGCAATGCCATCGCGAATAATTTCCGCAAAACCGGAGATGGCGGTCAGCGGCGTTTTCAGCTCGTGGGAGACGTTGGCCGTGAATTCCCGGCGACTTTTTTCGGCGGAGAAGCGCTCTGTCACGTCCAGCAGCAAAAGCACCACGCCACGAATGGTTTCCGCTTTCATGACCGGGCTGATGTAAAATTCATACTGCTTTTCGCCATGATCCACCGGCAGATAACCGGCTTCCCCCGTCAGCGCACGTTGCACCATGCGGTGCAGCGCCACATCCCGGGTGATGGAAAGCAGGGGCTGTCCGATGGCTGCCTGCGATGAAAGGGAAAAAATCTGCGCGGCACTTTCGTTGACGGAAAGGACGGTGCTGCTCTTGTCCAGCAAAATCATGCCTTCGCGCATGTTGCCCATGATGGCGGCCAGTTCGCTGCGCGCGTTTTCCAGCGCGAGCAGCTGTCGGTGAAGCTGCTCGTGCTGCTGATGCATCCGCGCCAACAGCGGAGCCAGCTCATCGTAGGTTTCGTTTTGCAGCGGCGCGTCCAAATTAAGGGTGTTGATGGGCTGGACAATTTTCCGGGCAGCACGGCGCGCCATCAGGAAGGAAAAAAGCGTCGCCCCGAGCAGGATTCCGGTCAGCAGCGGCAGCACGTTCAGAAATGTACCCAGCATGGAACGTCGCGATTGGGCAATGCGCAGCACGGTGCCGTCAGCAGTGCGCTGCGCACAGTAGAGCGTCGTCTCCGCGAGCGTGCTGGATGTGCGCAGACTTTCGCCAAAGCCACTTTTCATGGCCTGAAGCACCTCGGGGCGTTGCAGGTGGTTTTCCATGCTGTTTGCATCGGCAGCGCTGTCAAAGAGGACGGCACCGCCGGATGAAATCAGCGTGATGCGGCTGGTGGTGTCAAGAGAGGCCAGATAAGTCTCGTCTTCCGCCGTGAAGGCCAGCGCACGGGCAATGCTTTCCGTCTGCTGCCGAAGTTCCTGACGCATGCTTTCCTCGTGCGCCGTGTACAGCGCAGAAACGATCAGCAGCGTTGAGAGAAGCACCGCCAGCACAGCGGCCAGCACCATGTTCCTGAAAATTCGTCTGCCCATTGAATTATGCTCCTTTGAAACGGTAGCCAATGCCGCGCACGGTTTCAATCATGCTGCTGCATGCACCCAGCTTGGCGCGCAGCGTCTGAATGTGCACATCCACGGTGCGTGTGCCGCCGTCATAGTGATAATCCCAGACCTGATCCAGCAGCTGCTCCCGGCTGAATGCCTGACCTCTGTTTTCCATCAGCAGAGCCAAGAGGTCATACTCCTTTATCGTCAGGGGAAGCATCTGGCCGTTCAGCAGCACGCAATGGGCACGCCTGTCCAGCAGCAGCTGTCCGATGTGCAGCGCAGACGGTTCCCGGGGCGTAACCCGGCGCAGCCTGGCGTGGATGCGCGCAATCAGCTCTGCCATGCCAAAGGGCTTGACAATGTAGTCATCTGCGCCCAGATCAAGTCCCTGCACCCGGTCAAACTCCGTGCCTTTGGCGGTCACCATCACCACGGGAATTTCTGCCGTGTCGGCGCTCTTTCGCAGCGCCTGCAGGATGCTCAGGCCGTCCTCGCCGGGCAACATCACGTCCAGCAGAATCAAATCCGGCTTTTCCTGCTCAAGCGCTTGTCGAAAGGCTTCGGCGGAGGAAAATCCCAGCGTGGGCATGCCTGTCTGCGTCAGGGTGTAGACGACCAGTTCCCGGATGCTGTCGTCGTCTTCTACATAATAGATCATGTCAGATACACTCCCTTATGCATGCCGGTCAGGGCGTATTCCACCCATTCGGCAATGTTCTGGGCATGGTCGCCGATGCGCTCGTAGTATTTGGCAATCATCAGCAGGTCAATGGCCTG
>CAZGKQ010000188.1:0-3354 GCA_964526125.1 uncultured Faecalibacterium sp. | reverse complement strand
AAAGTAAATGCAACTCTATATGCCACTGTTGCATTTACTTTGGGAATTCACGTCTTTTTTGTTTCAACGGAAATTGCACAGTTTCTATTGCATTCCATCTTGACTTTTTGGGAAACATGTCTTATGATTTATACAGGTGCATGATATTTATCAATCAGCCACTTTAGATACAGTCAGGAGGGATCATCCTGTGCAGTTTGCTATCGACCGTAATTCCCCCGTTCCTGCGTATTATCAGATTCAGCTCGACCTGAGCGACCGCATTCAGCGCGGTGAATGGACAGATCGCAAGCAGCTCCCCTCCGAGAGCGTGCTGGCGGAGCAGTACGCCGTGAGCCGCATCACCATCCGTCAGGCGCTGGCGGAGCTGGAAAAGGACGGCATCATCAAGAAATCACGCGGCTGCGGCACCAAGATCTGCGAGAAGCCCACGCCGTTCGTCCACAAAATGGACTTCTTCTCCATCGTCTCCACCCACGAAGGACATGACGGCAAGCAGGTTTCCTACCGGCTGCTGAACATCCGCCGCTTTGATCACCCGACGGAGGACGTGATTGAGCATTTGCAGATTTCACCTGACACGCCTGTCGTTTACATCAAGCGCCTGTTCGTCTTTGACGACAAGCCGCTGGCCGTCGGGCGTTCCTGGCTGTCGCTGGAGCGCTTTCCGCGGCTGGACGAGGAAGGCCTGAGCGCTGATGGCCTGACAGCCACGCTCCGCAACCGCTACGGCATCATCATCCGCCGTTTTAACGATGCCATCGAAGCCGTCCGCCCCGGCCCGGATGAACGGAATCTGCTGGATGTTTCCTACGATTGTCCCCTGCTGATGGTGCGCGGCCTGTCCTTTGACCAGCATGGCATTCCGGCGGAATACTCCACCACCTACTGGCTCGGCGACAAGGTGCGCTTCACCGTTTCCATGAACACGCAGGAGCCGGACGCATAATTTCCCCCCAAATTAAAAAGCTTTCCCGTTTTGTGCAGGAAAGCTTTTTTGTTCTTTTTGAAATTATTTGCAATGCGTCTGGCACCACAGTTCCTGAATCGGCGGAATCTGCTCGCGCATGCCCGGCGCAAGGCGACTCCAGATAATCCCCTTCGACGGGCGCGGATACTCATGGCGCGTCTCAATCAGGCGCGTGGGCGTGACAATGTAGTCGATGGCGGTGTCATAATCCTCCACCGTCACGTCCACATCGACCACCTGCACATCGTGACCAGCGCCAATGATGGCGGTCGTTTCGTCGCACAGTCCCACGGTCGAAAGCATGGCATATTCCAGATCGAAGTACCCATGCCCCTTGCCGAAGCGGATGCCGCCGGGCGTGATGGCGGATGCGCCCGTCACCATCATGTCAATATGCCCTACGGCCTCCTTGAGCTGCGCCAGCGTCTGATGCTTCCAGTATCGTGACACGCCATCCAGCAGCGAAGCCACTTCCTCCTTGCCTTCCGGAATCTGCCCCGGACGGATAAGGAAGAAGCCGCGTGTAATCCCGTAGTTGGTCATGACGACGGTTTTCCGGTCGCGGAAAGCCTGCTCGCGCAGCGTTTCCAGATTGTTATCCGGTGTAATGAAAATCACCTGCGCATTTTTGTACATGTCCGTCGCGGTCAGGAGTGCCGTCCCCTTCTCGCTGCCCTCATAATCGCAAATGAACTCGGAAAACTGCCAGCTGAACTTGCTGTCCGGCTTCGCCACTTTCAGCAGCTCCTCCCAGATCTGCACACGCGCCACTTTGGCGTCAAGCTTCTTCTCCATCATCTTTCCCTCCTGTTGATGAAAGCTCCGCTCAACAGTGTAGCGTGAAAAGGAAGTCTTGTCAAGTATAACATATGCTGATATGTAGACAAGTTAGTGTCTTGAATGTCGGTATTCTGCGATTCGTGAAGGAAAAGAAAAATCCCCACATCCTGATGAGGAAGACATAGGGACAGAGCGTTTCGTTATTGTTCGCCATCCGGAGTGGCTTCTTCTTCAACTGCATCTTCTGTAGCAACAACGGAATTTTCATTGAACAGCGTGCGGATGCTGTAATCATCTGTCCGGTTCAGGTAGCTCTGATTGAAAATACCAGCTTCCAGGCAATCATTGTAGAAATCCTTCAGGAGCTGCTGATCTGCCGCTGTCAAGGTGAAAGCATCTGCATTGCTGCCCATTTTGACTGTGATGGTCTGGGGATGCTCCGCCAGGTCCTCCAGCATCACAAAACCGCCAACATACATCGGCTCAACAGCGCTGTCTATAGCCTATTCGTACTTACTATAGCTTGTGCGCGAGCAACCAGACACATCAACAACGTAACGGTTTTCGCCATTCTTGATGTACATATCACTCATGCGGTCGTCGTAGTAGATACCATAGCCAGAGCGAGTGAAAATCATGCGAGGAACCATCACACAAGAACTAGCACTGTACACCACCTTGATATCCAGCTTGATGGTATAGGTGTCGTTCGTTCCCTCGTCGTTCGTGCCCTCATAGACGATCTTATTGTTCACAGGATAGATTTCCGCCGCAAACTCAAAATCATCGTAGTCGCAGGAATAACCCTTGTTGATGAACACGCTCAAATCGACATCCGTATAGTTCTGAAAGCGCTCAATGTCGCTCGTTTCAGCAATTGCAGATATTCCAGAAACGAACATGACGACCAGCAGCATCAAACTAACAAACTTCTTCATTTCCAAAATCCTCCTTAATCTCTTTCCAAGCGTCTGCTCCACAGCGTACCTGTGGACTTTAGTCCTTCCAGCCACACGGATGTATTCCCGGTGCTGGAGTCGCGCCGTTCAGCAATGCGCGACATCTACGATTCAACCCAGGTATACCAGCATTGAACCTCCTTTCTTCCTTTGGTTGCTGTTATTTTATCAGATAATCGTCGAAAAAGCACGTTCATATCGCTAACATTCCTGATCATATCATTAACATTCGTGTGAAACAGGTTAATATTAGTTAATATTGGTTAACATTTTTCTTTTTTAGAGCTAAAAAAAGCAAAGAAGCGGAACATCACGTTTCCGCTTCTTTCAAGTCTGGGTGAGAAGATTCGAACTTCCGGCCTCTTGAACCCCATTCAAGCACGCTACCAAACTGCGCCACACCCAGTCATTCACAGGCACTAAGTCAGCGCCTCGCGAACGATATTTATTATAGCACCAATTCCGCATCGTGTCAATAGGGAAAATGGATTTTTTTCAGTTTTTTTGCCACCATTCTCCCAGATTTTAGAGATTCGCGCATTTTTTCAGGCCCTTACCCCTCAAAAACGGTCTCTTCCTCCGAAAAATCCGGGTCAACCGGCGGCAGATGGTCGCAGATCATCACAAAAGCATCTTCGCCATTGT
>CAZGKQ010000187.1:0-3376 GCA_964526125.1 uncultured Faecalibacterium sp. | reverse complement strand
TCCATATCCGGGAAGTAAATGCGCAGGTACAGGTGGAACTGGCCATCGGAGATGGGCAGCCAGTTCGCCGTGTTCTCCGGCGCTTCCTTCGAAAGGATGATGTCCAGCGTGCCGTCCTCGTTCAGCGTGAAGTCGGAGCGGTCGTTGATGCAGTAGCGATCAATGTCGTTGGCAATCAGGAAAGTGTCCTTGCCATAGGCCGTGATCGACCAGAAGCCGCCTTCCAGCATGGGAGGGAAGGAGTCAAAGTGCAGGACGTACGTCTTTTCGCCGGTCAGGGTCTCACCGGCGGTGTCCGTCGCGCCCTTGGCGTAGATGGCCACATCCACCGTGTTGGCACCAAAGCCGGTGATGGCTACCGCCGCGCGATAGGCGTATTCCGTGCCGAAATCGCCGATGGGTGCACCGTGGTAAACCCACTGCCCCAGCTGGCACGCGAACGGTGCGCAGTCCGTGACCAGAGAGACGTTGAGCGACTGAAGCATCTGCTTCCAGCGCGTGGCGATGTCGTCGCCCAGAATGGAGATGTCAAAGGTCAGGCCGGGGCCGACGTTGATGGCGGCGATTCTTTCCAGCATTGGCGCATCCGCCTTCGCCGGTGGGTTGGTCAGCATCAGGGCGTTGGCCGTGGCGAAGAATTCCACCGGGTTCATGGAGAACACCTTGTTGATCGGCACATAGTTATTCTCTTCGGAATATGTGCCGGTCGGTGCGACGTAATCCTCGCCGCTGAGGTAGGCGGACAGCGGCAGCATCTGCATCTGCTCCTGAATGGCGTACACGTTGGGCAGATCCTCCTCGCCGGAGAGCACGGTGCGCGCCAGCCCCCACACGGTGCTGGTGGGTACATTCACGCGAGTCACGTTTTCGGGCAGCTCGCCCTCCCAGCTGGGCAGCGTGATGGCGTAGACACCGGCTTCATCCAGCAGGGCGGCGGTATTCGTCCACGCGTCCAGCAGCTGCATGTTACAGAAGCGATCCGTTTCCGGCAGCACGAAGATGATCGGCTCCGTGCTGATGTCCATCCACGCCTGAGAATACAGGGTATCCACGTTCGGCGTGACAATCGTCTTATAGTCGGAATTCGCCAGCTGACGGGCGTGATAGAGCTGATTGATGGGCGCGGCGGTGAGGTTGTTGACACCGTCGGTGTTGGTGGAGGCGATTTTGGTTGCGTGGCTCAGCACCAACGGGAAGGCGTAGAGGTAGGCATCGTGCAGCAGTTCCCACACTTCGTCGGTTGTCAGGGTTGCGGTTTCCGCCATGCTGATGGGGCAGGCGGAGAGCAGGAGAGCAGCGCCAGAAAGATGGAAAGAATTCTTTTCATGCAGTACCCTCTTTTCTTTGATGATGGACAATGACATATTGGTCATTGTTTTTCTATATATTATAGCAAATTGACGAAACAGATGCAAGAAATATTCGCAAACGTTCACAGAAGTATCACCAGGGTTAACGATTCTGCCGAGAAACCGGCGATTTTCCTGTATGGGTTTTACCAAAATGAAAGCAAAGCAGGAAATTCCACGAAAGTTGTCGAAAAAGGACAAAGATACCCCCAACCAATTCAATCTTCCTCCACCGCCCTAACAGGAAAGGAACTGAACCATGAAATTGTTATCCGTAGCCGTCCCCTCCTACAATTCTCAGGCCTATATGAGCAAGGCCATCGAAACCCTGCTTTCCGGCGGCGAGGAAATGGAAATCCTCATCGTCGATGATGGCTCTAAAGACCAGACAGCAACCATCGCCGATACTTATCAAACCCGTTACCCCTCCATCGTGCGCGCTATCCATCAGGAAAACGGCGGCCATGGCGATGCCGTGATGACCGGCCTGAAAAACGCCACCGGTCGCTATTTCAAGGTCGTGGATTCCGATGACTGGGTGGATGCGGAAAGCCTCCAGCGTGTGCTGACACAGCTGCGCACGTTCACGCAGCAAAAGGCGGACGTGGATATGCTCATCTGCAACTACGTCTACGATAAAGTGGGCGTGAAGCATAAACATGTGATGCAGTACCGCCACGCCGTGCCGGTGGGGCGCGTGTTCGGCTGGGAGGAAACGCGCTTCCGCCTGGGGGAATATCTGCTGATGCATTCCGTCATTTACCGCACGGAGCTGCTGCACCAGTGTCAACTTGATTTGCCGAAACATACCTTCTATGTGGATGAGCTGTATGTCTATCAGCCGCTGCCGCATGTGAAGAAGATGTTCTACATGGACGAGAACCTCTACCACTACTTCATCGGGCGCGATGACCAGTCCGTGCATGAGGACGTGATGATCCGCCGCATTGATCAGGCGCTGCGCGTGAACCGCATGCTGGTGACGCAGGTGGATCTGGAAAAGGTGACGCAGCCGCGTCAAGCAAAATACATGCGCCGCTATCTGGAAATTGTGACGACGGTCTCCTCTGTCCTCCTCCTCAAGAGCGGCACGAAGGAAAACCGCGCGAAGAAGGAAGAACTCTGGCGCTTCATCCAGCAGGAAAACCCGTATGTTTACCGCAAGCTGCGCCATGGCCTGATGGGCACGGTGTTGCACTGGCCGGGCGAATTTGGCCGACAGGTGGCGCTGCTGGGTTATCGGGTGACGCAGAAAATTTACGGCTTTAACTGACAGAAAAGGAACGGAAGGGAGCTTTCATGCAATACGATTATCTGATTGTCGGTGCTGGCATCTACGGCGCAACCTTCGCCCAGCAGATGCACGAAAAGGGCAAGCGCGTGCTGGTGGTGGACAGGCGCTCACATCTGGCTGGCAATGTCTACACGGAGGACGTGGGCGGCATTCCGGTGCACCGCTACGGGGCGCACATCTTCCACACAGACGACGAGGAAGTCTGGCGCTATGCGTCGCGCTTTGCCACCTTCAACCGCTTCACCAATGCGCCGCTGGCGAATTATCAGGGCAAGTTGTATCATCTGCCCTTCAACATGAACACCTTCTACGCCATGTGGGGCACCGCACGCCCGGAGGAGGCACGTCAGAAGATTGAGCAGCAGAAGGCGGAAATCACCCATGCGCCGCAAAATCTGGAGGAGCAGGCCATTTCGCTGGTTGGCCGGGACATTTACGAGGCGCTGGTGCGCGGCTACAGCGAGAAGCAGTGGGGGAGAGCTTGTCGCGATTTACCGGCGTTCATCATTCGCCGACTGCCGGTGCGGTTTACTTACGACAACAACTATTTTAACGACCGCTATCAGGGCATTCCGGAGCAGGGCTACACGGCCATGGTGGAACGCATGCTGGACGGTGTGGACGTGCGGTTGAACACGGATTTTCTGGCGCATCGGCAGGAGCTGAGTGCGCTGGCGGACAAGGTGGTTTACACGGGGCCGATTGACCAGTATTTTGATTTATGTTACGGGGC
>CAZGKQ010000186.1:0-3458 GCA_964526125.1 uncultured Faecalibacterium sp. | reverse complement strand
GATATGTGTAGAACGATGGAAATCATGAAAGATCAGGCCAGAGAGGAAGGCCGTGTGGAAGGCCGTGAAGAAGGTAGGATCGAAGGCCGCGAGGAAGGTCGCGAGGAAGGCCGAACGGAAGGCAAAATCAAAACGACCACCAATCTCCTCAAGTTGGGTTTTGATATTGACACCATCGCCAAAGTCCTTGGCGACAGCCCTGAAGCTACTAGAAAATGGATTACTTCTGCCCTATCCAATCAAAGGAGTGAACCTTGTGTCTAAATTGCTGGAACTCATGAAGGATCAGGCCAAAGAGGAAGGCCGTGAGGAAGGCCGAACGGAAAGCAAAATCGAAACTGCCATCAATTTTTTCAAATTGGGCTTTGACATCGATTTCATCGCCAAAGCCATTGATTCCAGCCCGGAGGCGGTCAGGCAGTGGCTCACCTCTGACACACCGGCTCTCCTCCTGTAAAAAAGTCCATCCACTGAATAAAAAAAACCGGGTCTGGCGTGAATTATGCATACACGCCAGACCCATTTATATTGCCGAAATTACTTACCGAGCTTTTCAGCGATGACCTCAGCCGCCTTCTTGCCCCAGACCAGGCAGTTGCCGTGACCCATGCCGCCGATGGAGTTCAGACCGCCGACATTCGCCATGCCCACGATCTCGCCAGCCATGTACAGGCCGTCAATCACCAGACCATCCGCGTTCATGACTTCGCAGTCCTTGGTCATGATCGGACCGCCGCAGGTAATCATGACGTACGGCACGGTCTTGACCGCGTAGAACGGACCGTTTTCCATCGCAACCAGCTGCGTCGTGCGGCCGAAGGGATCGTTGCCATCCGCGCAGCCGTTGTTGTAGGCTTCGATGGTCGCCTTGAAGGTTTCCACAGGCAGACCAACCTTTTCCGCCAGCTCTTCGATAGAATCAGCCTTCCAGGCCAGATTCTTCTCAATCAGCGATTCCATATAGGGATCAAAGTCTTCGCGCACGCTGCCCCATGCACCGGAGGAGAAGACCTTCGCATCCGGAATCAGCATGTCGGTGGTGAAGACGGTGTAAACGATGTTGTGGGGAGCATTCGCCCAGGTTTCGCTCTTCACATGGGAATCCGCACCGGTTTCATCGGCCATGCGCTCACCCTCGGTGTTGATCCACAGCGCACCGTTGGTCGCGTTAAAATAGCCGAAGGAACGGAAATTGTCGCTGGTGGGGATGCCACCGGCATACGCCGTGCAGAAGTCCATGTTCGTCAGCGGAACGTTCAGTTCCGTCAGCCAGCGATAGCCGTCGCCCGTCACGCACTCGGGAGAGGTCGTCAGGACGTTCTCGAAGTTGTACTTGTTCAGCAGCTCTTCACTGCCGCCATAACCACCGGTGCAGACCACCGTCGCAGGTGCCAGCAGCTGCGTCTCCGTGCCGTCCGCCAGACGGGCGTTGCAGCCGATCACCGCGCCGTTTTCATCCGTCACCAGACCGGTCACATAGGTGTTGAGCATCATGTAAGCGTTGGTGTCGAAGTACTTTTCCAGCTCCGCATACAGCGCCGTCACAAACGCACGAGCGCCGCCCTTACCGGAATAGTTGCGCGCCAGATTCAGCGGCTGATACACGCCGAAATAGGGCACACGATCGCCAAAGTCAGTGCCGAGATCGTCCAGCCAGTCAACCGCCTCGCCGCTGATCTCGGAGAATTCACGACCCAGCTCCTCGTTGAAGGTGCCAGCGCCGCCCAGACGCACAAAGTCCGCAAAGCACAGTTCGGGGCTGTCCTCGATACCGGCTTCCGCCTGCATGCGCGTGCCGGCACCCAGCAGCGTACCACCGGCCACGTTGGCCGAGCCGCCGTAGGTCGCCGCCTGATCCACGATCAGCACGTTCAGCCCCAGCTGCGCCGCACGAGCCGCCGTCGTCAGACCGGCCATACCGGCACCGATGACGAGGATGTCCGCCTGTTCAAAGGGCATGGTCGCCTCTTCCGTCTCCTCAGACGGATTCAGCGCGTTCACCACAGCCGCCATGATACCCTTGGACGTGTAGGTAGCACCGGTGACGGCATCGACTTCCGCCGTCTGCGCCGCAACGATGGCTGCCGGAATCTGTTCCAGCGCCGGTTCGGCGATACCGGCCGTTTCAGAATGCTCCAGCACGGTCACATCGGTAATCTGGCCGCCGCTGATGGTCACAGCCACCTTGATCGGAGCCATCATGCCCTGTCCGCTGCCTTCGTAGACGCCGTCTGCCGTTTCTGCCATCACAGGCACACTGCACACCAGCATCGCCAGCGCGAGCATCAGAGAAAGAAATTTACGCATGGTTTATCCCTCCATGTGATTTTTTCTGGTAACCTGATTATATCATAGGCAAAAAACCGTTGTCAACAACACTCGCAACGTTTCTGTTCACCTAAAACGTTTTCAAAACATCTTTTTTTCACATAATTTTCACCGGTCATTCACTGGTTTTCCCCATTACACAAAAAAGACGGATTTTTCCTTCCGGCCCTCTTGCCCGGAAGAAAAAATCCGCCCCATGAAAACTGCTTTTCCCTCAGCAATGATACGCTCAGTAATGATACTTCTTTTGCAGCGTCAGCAGGAAGAACACCGAAATGATGAATGCAAACACCTCAGCTGCCGCCATGGCCCACCAGAGGCCATCCACGCCGAGAATCAGAGGCAGCAGGATCACCGCCGCCGTCTGGAACAGCAGCGTGCGCAGGAAGGAGATGGCCGCCGATACGCCGCCATTGTTGAGCGCCGTGAAGAAAGAGGAGCTGTAAATGTTGATGCCAGCCAGCAGGAAAGCGAAGGAGAACAGCTTGAAGGCATGGCGCGTCAGCTCATAGAGTCCCTGATCGTAGCCGACATACAGCTGTGCCAGCGGTTCCGCCAGCGCCCAGGCCGCCGCGAACATGATGATTCCCAGCGAACTCATCAGCAGCAGGCTCTTTTTGAGCAGATTCCGCAACTCGCCGTGGTTCTGCGCCCCATAATGATAGCTGACAATGGGCGCACTGCCCACGGAATAGCCCACAAAAATCGCCACGAAAATGAACTGCACATACATCAGCACGCCGTAGGCCGATACGCCGTCCTCGCCCAGATAGCGCAGCAGCTGGTGATTATACACAATGCTGACCACAGAGGAGGAAACGTTGCTCATCAGCTCCGAAGAACCGTTGGTGCAGGCCAGAAGCAGCGGCTTGAACTCCAGCGCCGTCCATTTCAGATGCAGCGGCGAATCATTGTCGCGCAGAAAGTAGCACAGCGGCAGCAGACCACCAACCACCTGGCTCAGCCCCGTTGCGACCGCCGCGCCGGTGATTCCCCAGTGGAACACAGCCACAAACAACGCGTCCAGCACAATATTCGTCATACCGGCCGCCACCGTCACCCACAGGCCGAGCTTCGGCTTTTCCGCCGCCACCAGAAAGGACTGGAACACATTCTGCAACATGAACATA
>CAZGKQ010000185.1:0-3466 GCA_964526125.1 uncultured Faecalibacterium sp. | reverse complement strand
CGGGAAACCTGCGCCTGACTGATGCCGATTTCCCCGGCGACCTCCATCTGCGTGCGGCCTTCAAAGAAACGCATGCGCAGAATCTTCCTTTCGCGCTCGTCCAGATGCGACATGGCATCGGCAATGGCGATGTTTTGAACCCAGTCCTCGTCGCGCACACTTTCATCCTTCACCTGATCGACAATGCACAGGGAATCGCTGCCGTCGTTCAGAACCGGCTCAAACAGGCTGACCGGATCCTGAATGGCTTCCAGTGCCAGCACCACATCCATGCGATCCAGCTGCATGTCCTGCGCAATTTCTTCCACCGTCGGCTCCCGGGAGAGGGTCGTCTGTAGCCGGTCACGCGCCTTGAGCGCCCTGTAGGCCGTGTCGCGCATGGAGCGGCTGACCCGGATGGCGTTGTTGTCGCGCAGATAACGCCGGATTTCGCCAATCACCATCGGCACGGCGTAGGTGGAAAAGCGGACGTTCTGCGATACGTCAAAATTGTCCAGCGCCTTCATCAGGCCGATGCAACCGACCTGAAACAGATCGTCGACATTTTCGCCGCGCCCCGAAAAGCGCTGAATCACCGACAGCACCAGCCGTAAATTGCCCTGAATGAACTCGTCCCTCGCAGCCCGGTCGCCGCTGTGAACCAGCGGATATAATTCCTGCATCCGCTGCGCCGATAACACCGGCAGCTTGCCCGTATCCAGACCGCAAATATCAACCTTGCTCCAGGCCATGAACGATTCCTCCTGATATGTTGTGGATAGCAGTATGGCTGAACAGGGCGGTCGCTACGCATGGTGACAAAGAAAGTGCTTTTTCGCTCATGCGCCTTCTTCGCGCACCAGCTCGGCGTGCAGACGGTGGAGGATGCGCTTTTCCAGACGGCTGATGTAACTCTGCGAGATGCCCAGAATGTCGGCCACTTCCTTCTGCGTCCGCTCCCTCTGGCCTCTGAGGCCGAAACGCAGCTCCATGATCTGCTGCTCGCGCGCGGAAAGATGCGACAGCGCGGAAAAGAGCATCTGATGCTCGGCGCTCTCCTCAATGCCGCGCGAAACCGTGTCCGGATCCGTCCCCAGCACGTCGGAGAGAAGCAGCTCGTTGCCGTCCCAGTCGGTTTTCAGCGGTTCGTCCAGCGAAACCTCCATGCGCGTGCGGCTGTGGCGGCGCAGAAACATCAATACCTCGTTTTCAATGCAGCGGCTGGCGTAGGTGGCCAGCTTGATTTTTTTCTCCGGGTCAAACGTGTTGACGGCCTTGATCAGCCCAATCGTGCCGATGGAAATTAGGTCTTCCAGCATCACGCCGGTGTTCTCGAATTTTCGCGCGATGAAAACGACCAGGCGCAGGTTGTGCTCAATCAGCGTGGAGCGCACCGCGTCGCCGTCGGTGGAGAGATGGGATAGAAGCGCCTGTTCTTCCTCCAGCGTCAGCGGCGCTGGCAGGGGTTCAGGGCCGCCGATATAGTACACTTCCCCCGGATTCAGGCGGTTCAGAAAGGCGGAAAGCTGCTCACGGGCAGCGGTATACAGCGGCAGATTCATGATGGATGCCTCCTCTTCTTGCGATGCTTTTCGTTTGGTGGTCGGACGGATGAATCAACTGGCGGCAGGGCGCACAGCAGCGACGAGGGAATCAGCGCCTGTCCACCGGAATCGCCGTCCGGCACGGTTCCCAGAAGCGCGCGCACGGGAACTTCCCAATGGGACGCTTTCCGGCTGTCCAAAAGCAGGGAAATGCCATCCGGACGCAGAATCGTCATCAGGGATGAACCCGATACGGTGCGCACACGCAGCCAGCGTTTGCCTGACGCTTCCCCCTCCTTCGGCTGAAGCTGCGAAAACAGCTGCCGGGGCAGCACCACCACCGGGTCGCCGGAAACCGGGTCGCACAGCAGATTGCCGGAATCCACCAGCGCGGTCAGCCGCAGCACGCTTCCGCCGTGGCGGATGATGAGGGTCGCCGTGCCGGGCAGGGACGCGCTGCGCCGGTTCAGACGGGAAAGCGCCATCAATGCCGCACAGGCCGCCAGCGCCTGAATGCTGCCGGGCAGGGGAAGCGCCAGCGCCAGCGCCGCCGTCCCCCAGAGCAGCGTCACCAGCAGCAGACAGCGCGGAAAGCAGCGCCCCCAAATGCGCCTGTCCGGCCAATTTGGCCAGATCCCTAAAAGCAGCATCGGCGCACACCCCACCAGCAGCAGCGCACGCAGTCCCAGCGGCCACGAAGCACTCAAAAGCTGCAAAAGGCTCAGCGACGCGGCCACGCTCAGGCGGCGCAGCAAATGGCCGCCGGAAAGAGAAAGCGCCTGTTGCAGCGCGGCCATCAGGCAAAAGGCGCAAAGCGTCTGCTCCAACAGAAACAGATAACCGCTGACGCGCACAGGACATCCCCCTTTCGGATGGAAATGGTCGTGCCGGTCGCACCGGTCGTATCGGCATGACAAGGGGGAGTATACTGCTTTTGTGAGCGCGTCATCGTCGAAGGAGAATGCAAAACATGTCAAATGAACGCAGCAAAAGGGGAGAAATCCTGCGCGTGGGCAATATCCCGGTGCGCGTGACCGTGCGCAGCAACTGCCGCCGGATGATTCTGCGCTTTCATCCGGAAACGGGGGAAGCCGCGCTGTCCGTGCCACCCGGAACGCTCCGGCGCGATGTCCGAACGTTTCTGCAAACGCATGCGGACTGGCTGGCCGAACGCGCCCAAAACCAGCCCATGCCGGTGCTTTTTGCGCCGGGCGAACGCCATCTGCTGCTGGGGCAGTGGGTGACGCTGGGGCAGGACGTGCCAGCTGGGAAGACCTTCCTGCAATTGCGCCAGCGCGAACTGGCCGCCCTGCTGACAAAGCAGCTGCAAGCGTGGGAAAAGCACCTCGGTGTCCACGCGACGCATATCACCCTGCGCGACATGACCAGCCGCTGGGGTAGCTGCCGCAAGAAAACGGGACATCTCACGTTCAACACGCGTCTGAGCTGCTTTCTGCCGGAACTAGTGGAATATGTGGTGGTGCATGAGCTGTGTCACCTGATACAAGCCAACCATTCCGCCGCCTTCTGGTCGCTTGTCGCTACCTGTCTGCCGGACTGGAAGACGCGCCGGGATGCCATCAACCGCTTTGACCTGCGCACCGAAATCGGGAATCCCGGGCAATGAAGCCAGCCACTCACCGCGCAACACCTACCGCGTCGCCGATAAAAAATAAGCAACAGATTCCATTCTGCCGCAAACCATCACCCGCGCCACGCCCAGGACGAATAAACACATTAGCCAGTCAAAAAACATGGAAGGCGTTTGTAACGCACAGCCCCCGGTCATCGCCTGGAGGGAGTCACCATTTCCTGCCCATGTCACCAAGCGAATAGGACGGCGGGGGGTTTCCAAAGGGGGCGGCACCTCCCTCATGGCAGCCTTGTGCCGCCCCCTTTGGTGCCTCTTTGCCGAGGCTTTCTCTCACAGAGAAAGCCGGAGA
>CAZGKQ010000184.1:0-3466 GCA_964526125.1 uncultured Faecalibacterium sp. | reverse complement strand
GTCAGGCGGAAGTAGCCTTCGCCGCTGGGGCCAAAGCCGGAACCGGGCGTGCCGACGATGTGGCATTCGTCCAGCAGACGGTCGAAGAATTCCCAGCTGGTCATGCCGCCGGGCACTTTCAGCCAGATGTAGGGCGCATCCACGCCGCCAAATACCGTGATACCGGCTTCCGTCAGGCCTTCGCGGATGATCCGCGCGTTGTTCATGTAATAGGCGATGGTCGCCTTAATCTGCTGCTGGCCTTCCGGCGTGTAGATGGCCGCCGCGGCGCGCTGCACCGGGTAGCTGACACCGTTGAACTTGGTGGACATGCGGCGCTTCCACAGGGCATTGAGTTCCACCTGTTCGCCCCGGGCATCCAGCCCCTTCAGGGCATGCGGAACAACGGTGTAGCCGCAGCGCGTGCCGGTGAAGCCAGCCGTCTTGGAGAAGGAATTGCACTCAATGGCGCACTCCTTCGCACCGTCCAGCTCGTAGATGCTCAGCGGCACATCCGGCGTGGAGACAAAGGCGCGGTAGGCCGCGTCGTAGATGATGATCGCGCCATTTGCGCGCGCATAATCGACCCACTTTTGCAGCTGATCGCGGCGCAGCACCGTGCCGGTGGGGTTGTTGGGATAGCACAGGTAGATCACGTCCACCGGCTTTTCCGGCAGGGCAGGGGCAAAGCCGTTTTCCGCGTTGCAGGGCAGATAAACCAGGCGATCCCAGCGCTCATCCACATAGTTTCCGGCACGACCGGCCATCGCGTTGGAATCGACATACACGGGGTAAACCGGGTCGGTCACGGCAATCACCGCATCGTCGCTGAACAGCTCCTGAATGTTGCCCACGTCGCACTTCGCGCCGTCGGAAATGAACACCTCATCGTATTCCAGCGACACGCCGCGGCTCTGGTAATCATGCTCGCGGATAGCGTTGACCAGGAAGTCATAGCCATAATCAGGGCCATAGCCGCGGAAGGTTTCCTGCACGCCCATCTCGCTGACGGCCTGATGCATGGCCTCAATCACCGCCGGGGCAAGCGGACGGGTCACATCGCCAATGCCCAGGCGGATAATATCCGCCTCCGGATGCGCAGCGCCATACGCCTTCACGCGCCGGGCAATTTCCGCAAAGAGGTAAGAGCCGGGCAAACGGGTAAAATGATCGTTAATATGAAACATATGAACCTTCCTTCCTATTCACTGTCAATTTCACTGTCAATCAGCCAGCCACTGGCCGTCAAACACAAATTCCGCCGCGCCTTCCTGATACACATGGCCATCTTCTGGCGACCATTCCAGCGTCAGTGTGCCGCCCAGCAGCTCCA
This sequence comes from uncultured Faecalibacterium sp., assembly GCA_964526125.1. GTDB lineage: Bacteria > Bacillota > Clostridia > Christensenellales > Aristaeellaceae > UBA11524. The sequence goes on along the minus strand of CAZGKQ010000184.1, from coordinate 2,154 downwards.
TCTGCACCTGGCGATCCGCGCGGCCAGTCAGCACCGCCGCCACCAGCGAGGCGCATGCGCCCGTGCCACAGGCCAGCGTCTCCCCTGCACCACGTTCCCACACGCGCATGCGCAGATGGCCGCGATCCACCACCTGCACGAATTCAACATTGGTGCGGCGCGGAAACAGCGGATGATTTTCCAGCAGCGAACCCACCAGCTCCAGATCCACTGCATCCGGATTTCGCACAAAGATTACGCAATGCGGATTTCCCATGGACACGCAGTGAATCTCATAGAAGCTGCTGCCCACGCTCAGGCGATGTCCCATGACGGTCTCGCCCGGCAGATTCACGGGGATTTTCGGCGGAAAGAGTTCCGGCATGCCCATATCGACGCGGACGGTCTGCACCCGGCCATTCTGGACATTGAGTTGCAGCTGCTTCAAGCCAGCGCCGGTCATGAGGCTGATGGTCGTTTTATCGGTCAGGCCACGTTCGTAGACATATTTTCCGATACAGCGCACGCCATTACCGCACATTTCGCCTTCGGAGCCATCGGAATTATACATTTTCATTTCGAAGTCTGCCACATCGGAGGGGCAGATAAGGATCAGGCCATCGCTGCCCACGCCATAATGGGGGCGGCTCATTTTTTTTGCCAGTTCGGATGGGTTTTCCACATGTTCTTCCAGACAATTGACGTAGACATAGTCATTCCCGATGCCCTGCATTTTGGTAAACCGCACGTTCTCGACCTCCTGCTTTGATATTCACGCTTTATTATATCGCCTTTTTCCGTTTTCGTAAAGATACCCGATGAAAAATGGTGAATTTCCCGTTCTGCCGCGTTTTCCCCTGGTTGATTTCCGTCCATCCGCCACAATGGCCAAAAACGTGAAAAAAATCCCCGTTTTTTTCATTTTCCCTATTGACAACGTTTCCGGTGTGTGCTATGATACAGACAGTTGGAAACGTTACCGACACCGTTTTCAAAGTTTCGTCAAGCGAGCGAAAAACCGCTGCGTGAAGGAATGAAAACGGCGAGAAACGCGAAACATGCGGAGGAAAGGAGCGCTGCGGATTGAAAATCTACACCATCCGCGATATTGCGCGCCTTTCAGGCGTGAGTGTGACGACTGTTTCGCGCGTGCTGAACCACCGCCCGGACGTGAATCCCAAGACGAGGGAAAAAGTCGAGCGTGTGATGCAGGAATGTCACTTTGTCGGCAACGCCAACGCCCGCGGCCTGAAGCAGCCCGATACGGAAACCATCGCGCTGATTCTCCGTGGCCGTGAAAGCCCCTTCCTGAACTCGCTGGCGGAAGCCATGCTGCAATACGCACACGGCCTGACCCCGGCGTTTCTGACGGAGTTCATCGACGAAAAGGCGGATGAATTCCAGACCGCCCTTCAGCTCTGGCACGAAAAGCGCGTCAGCGGCTTCATCTTCGTTGGCAGCCGCATCGACGAGCGCGCACATGTGCTGGACGGGCTGGACACCCCCATGGTCTTCACCACCGTGAATGCGGAAAAGACCGCTCTCCCCCGTGCCGCCAGCGTCTTCATCGACGACCGGCGGATGGGCTACGAAGCCATGAAGCTGCTGCTGGATGCCGGGCACCGGAAAATTGCCATTTTCGGCGGTGCGCGTGTGGGCGACGACTCGCTGGCGCTGCGCTACGCCGGAGCGATGGATGCCATGGCGGAAGCTGGCGTGCCCTTTGAGGACAAGCGCTTTGTGGAGACGCGCTTTTCGCTGAAAGGGGCGTATGACACCACGCGCGGCTTTTTCGCCACTCAGGGCGATACGACGGCGGTTTTCTGCATGTCGGACACGGTGGCGATGGGTACCATTCGCGCTCTGAGCGACATTGGCCGCCGCGTGCCGGAGGATGTAAGCGTGGTGGGGTTTGACGGCATTGAGATGGGCAAGTATTTTCAGCCGCGGCTGACCACGATTGAGCAGCCGGTGGATGAGATTGCCCGGGAGAGCATTCAGATTTTGATGGACATGCTGGAAGAAGGGAAAGCACCGCGTCACATAGTCATTCCGGCACGGATACAAATTCGCGAATCCACCCAATAATGCGAAGGGGAAAAAAATAAACACGCGGAAATAGTAAGGAAAAGTCGCCAACTCAATCGCGGAATGGGTGTCGAGAGGGTCGAAGAC
>CAZGKQ010000183.1:1996-3473 GCA_964526125.1 uncultured Faecalibacterium sp. | reverse complement strand
TCGCAGTCGGCAAAGAAAGCATCGGTGTAATACTGGGCGATTTCCATCACGGTCTTGTGCTCGCGGCGCGCGCCCTTGAGCATTTTGTCTTCGCCCGTGTCCGCGTCGCTGGCCAGATGACCGACATCCGTGATGTTCATGACGCGACGGACATCGTAGCCCTCATAGCGCAGCGCCTTTTCCAGCATGTCTTCCATGATGTAGGTACGCAGATTGCCAATATGCGCGAAATGGTAGACCGTCGGGCCACAGGTGTACATGGATACCTGCTTGCCAAAGCGCGGCACAAACGGCTCCTTGCGGTGGGTCAGGGAATTATAGAGAATCATGGTATTACCACTCCTTTTGTTGCGGAAAAAATCAGACTTCCTGCTGGAAGGTAAAGCCGTAGAAATCGAACTGACTGCCGGGCAGGAAAACGAACGCGACGCTGCACATTCCCGGCAGCACGGGCAGCACGAAGCGTTGCATGCCGCGATCCTTTCCGGCAAACTGCGCCAGCGTGTTCAGCTGCTCGCCGTCAGCTGCGGTAAAGCGGACGGTGATGGGGTTGGTCTCCAGCGTCGTCTGACCATCCACCAGCAGCACGGCCTGTGTGGCCTGACCAAAGTCCATCCCCTCATAGATCAGGGAGACATTGTTGCCGATGTTCAGGATGGCATCGTCACTGCGTGTGAAGCTGTCGCCGTAAATGGCATCGGCATGGGTCGCACGCTGCGGCAGCCAGGCACGGCTCTGGCGCGTGAAGGAGAAGCCCTTGAGATGAATCTTCTGCCCCGTCAGGGAGAAGCAGAGGGTGTGAATGCCCGTCAGGCGCTCCGGCAGACGGTACGTTTGCGGCTGATACACGTTCCAGATGCTGGGTTTCTGATAGTCCAGCACGGCGATGGCGTGTCCGCCTTCTTCCGGGTCGCCGTCCCACACGGTGATTTTGTACAGATTGCCGTCCAGTGCGAAGATGGGCAGCGTGATTTCATCCGAGCCGACCGGACCGAAATCCACATTGCGGAAACCAGCCAGGCTCATCTCCTCCCGGGAGAAGGAAATGCCCTGTTCATTGCCATTGCCCAGTTCGCCATGGCTGATGTCAAACAGGCCGGCGGAAACGAAGCTGTACGGGTCAAGATAGGGCTGTCCCAGACCGGAGATGGTGATGCGTTGCTGGCTGATGACGCGCACATGGTCATAGCCGTTGTTGCAGCAGGCACGCAGATAAACCGTGTCGTCGCCCAGTGCGGTGACGGTCACGATGTCGCCGCTCACCTCACAGCGCGCGCAGGGGGTATCAATGCCACGGCTGGTGACAACGCGGAAGGAAAGCGCCTGAGGATCCGCATCGGCAGGATGCAGCGCCGCGCGGAAGGAAACCGTCCGCTGCGCTGGAGAAAGCGCCGTCTCGCCCTGCGGAATCAGCTCAATGCGGCGGACGGGTCTGTCCGCCATGGCGGCGGTGTCACGGCAGAGCGCGACGGTACGC
>CAZGKQ010000183.1:0-1896 GCA_964526125.1 uncultured Faecalibacterium sp. | reverse complement strand
GTCAGCCAGCAGATGGGCATCTTCGCTTTCAAGCACGATGCGCCAGCTTTCGCCGGGGGTGTGGCGCGTGTCCTGCGCCAGCAGTTTGCCGCTTTCGTCAAAGGCACGGGCAGTCAGCTCACCGGCCTCAAAAGGCACCTGCCAGACCGGGCGGTTTTTCGTCCAGTCCGTCATGCTGTTGTCTTTCACGCCCAGCGAGCGGCCATTCAGCAGCAGCTCCACCTGGGGGGCGTTTGTCATGACCGGCACGTCGATCATCTGTCCCGGATTCCAGTCCCAGTAGATGCCGATATGAACCATCGGCGTGTCCGTCCAGATGGACTTGCACAGATACCAGAAGTCCTTGGGGAAGACGGCGGTATCCATCATGCCGAAATAGCACGAGCGTGTATGATACGGGGTCGGTTCGCCAATATAGTCAATGCCGCTCCACAGGAACTGTCCGGCGGAGTAGGGGGTCAGCAGATCCTCAATCAGGCATTTGCGCAGATCGACCGTGCCCCAGCTGGTGGGCGAATTGCCCAGCGCGGAACATTGCAGATCATCGTCAGAGAGAATGGAGGCCTCAATGGGCATGTGATAAATGCCGCGGCTGGACAGGATAGAGGCCGTTTCGCTGCCGTAAATCGCCCAGGTGGGATGATCGGCATGATGCTGCGCGTAGCACTTTTCGCCGTAGTTGTAGCCCTGTGCCTCAATCAGGTCGGCGCAACGCTGTGCTCCCGCCCACGGCATGAAGTTGCTGCCGATGGTGATGCAGGCATTGCCGTTGGGGTCGTGCAGACGTACCTGTTCGGACAGCGCCGTGGTGGTGTCCGTCGCATCGGCATCGACATTGGTATCCAGAATTTCGTTGCCGATGGACCACATCAGCAGACAGGGATGATTACGGTCACGGCGCACCAAGGAGGCCACGTCAGAGGGCATATCCTCCGGGAAGAAACGCGCGTAGTCGTAGGGCGTTTTGGCACGCTTCCACATGTCAAACGCTTCGTCAACTACCAGAATGCCCATTTCGTCGCACAGATCCATGACCTGCCGTGCTGGCGGATTGTGGCTTGTGCGCAGGGCGTTCACGCCCATCTGCTGCATGGCGCGGAGCTGGCGGCGCATGGCCTTTTCGTGGAAGGCAGCGCCCAGGCAGCCCAGATCATGGTGCAGACAGACACCGTGCAGCTTCACCGGCTGGCCGTTGAGCAGCAGTCCGTGGTCAGGCGTGAACTGAATGTCGCGGAAGCCAACATGCTGCACGACAACCTGATCGCCCAGCACCGTCATCAGCTGATAGACGTGCGGCGAATCGGGCGACCACAGGGCAGGGGAATCAACCTGCATTGTGGCGACAGCGTGCGTCCCTTCTGCCGGGACTTCAGCACGGTTAATGCATACGCCATTGTCAAGCAGCAAATGCATCACATGGGCGTTTTCCGCCGTGCCGCACAGCTGCGTGTCCACCGTCATCGTCCAGATGTCTCCATCGTGCGTGGTGGACACATAAATGCCATCCAGCGGAATGTGATGGGGCGGCAGCACATGCAGCGTCACATCGCGGTAAATGCCGGCACCGGAGTACCAGCGGCTGTTCGGGCTTTGATGGCGGATGTGGACATGCAGGGTGTTTTCCCCCTCGTGTAGCAGACCGGTCAGCACGGCATCAAAGGCCGTGTAGCCGTAATGATGCGTGCAGACGATCTGGCCGTTGAGGAGCACATCACAGTCCATATAAACGCCGTCGAAGCGCAGCACCACGCACTGCGTCAGCCATTCACGGGGGACGGAGAGCGTGCGCACATACCAGGCGTCGGTCGTTTCGTAGAGGTCGTTTTCGTTTGCAATCAGAAAATCATGCGGCAGATCAACCGCATGCAGGGCAGACGGTGAAACATCCGCCAGCAC
>CAZGKQ010000182.1:0-3488 GCA_964526125.1 uncultured Faecalibacterium sp. | reverse complement strand
ATATCAATCATGTAGTCCACAAAAGCGCGCAGGAAGTTTCCCTCGCCGAACTGCAGCACCCGGATCGGGCGCTGGTCGGCCGGAGCCAGCGCAGCATTCAAACGTTTCATAGGACATGTCCTCCGTTCATTCATCGGCGTGTAAGCGATTACAACACGCTTCACCTTATTCTACACTTTTTTCATCCACTCGTCAATGGAAAAGTGAGATTTTATGATTTTTGGCCTGATTTCTCCCGAAAATCCCGGAGAAAAGGCTGAAAACAGCGCGTTCCGGGGGTTGCAAAAGGAATGGAAAGCGTGTATAATGGGGAATGATGCGGAGAATGGAAGTGTTTACATGCCGCAGAAGGGAGGCGAAAAGCCGAACGTGAATATTTATGATATTTCCCGTCATGCAGGGGTGTCCATTGCCACGGTGTCGCGTGTGCTGAACAACAGTCCGCATGTGTCCGATGCCACGCGCCAGAAGGTGCTGAAGGTGATTGAGGGCTGCGGCTATGTGCCCAATGCGTTTGCCCGGGGGCTGGGGCTGAACACGATGCAGACCATCGGTCTGCTCTGCCCGGATGCGTCTGACCCGTATCTGGCTCGTGCGCTGGCCTGTCTGGAGCATGCCTTCCGCCAGCGGCATTACGACTGTCTGCTCTCCTGCACCAACCGGGATCTCCCGGCGAGGCAGCAGGGCGTGGATCTGCTGATTAGCCGCCATGTGGACGGCATGGTGCTGATGGGATCGACCTTTATCGAGGATGCGTCGGAGGATAATGACTATATCCGCCAGGCCGCGTCCACCGTCCCGGTCGTGCTGCTCAACGGATCGTTCCAGTGTTCCAATGTGTACTGCGTGCTGTGCGATGATGAACGCGCCATGCAGGATGCCATGACGAAGCTGCTGCAAAGCGGATGCCGCCGCGTGCTGTATCTGTACCACTCCGACAATTATTCCGGGCAGAAAAAGCTTTCCGGCTTTCGGGCGGCGCTGAACCGGCAGGGGCAGGTGGTGGACGAGCGGTTGCTGTGCCACTTTCCGGGGGACAAAGCCAGCATCCACGCCGTGCGTGACTATTTGCTGGCGCTGGAAGCAGGCGGCCTTCAATTTGATGCCGTGCTGACCAGCGAGGACGTGCTGGCCGTAGGCGCGATGAAATATGCTCAGGCGGCTGGGAGGCGCGTACCGGAGGATTTGTCGGTCGTGGGGTTTAACAACAGCAACCTCTGCCTGTGCACCGAGCCGGAGCTGACGAGCGTGGACAACCGCCTTGCGGCCATCTGCGAGCGCATTGCAGAGACCATGATTGGCGTGCTGGAAGGGCGCGAAATGCCGGAAAAAACGGTTTTCACGGCGGATGTGATTCAGCGCGGCTCCACCCGAAATCTGCCGGAAAACTGATGCATTCATTCAAAATGACGGTTCCCGAACGGACAACGTTCGTTGCTGAAAGGAGTAGATGACAATGACCACTTTCATGGACAAGGACTTCCTTCTCAATACCGAAACGGCGCGCAAACTCTATCATGACTACGCCGCCGACTGCCCCATCATCGACTATCACTGCCACATCAGCCCCAAAGAAATCTGGGATGACCATCGCTTTGAGAACATCACGCAGGTCTGGCTGGGCGGCGACCACTACAAGTGGCGGCTGATGCGCTGTGCCGGGGTGGATGAATACTACATCACCGGCGGCGCGAGCGACTATGAGAAATTCTGCAAGTGGGCGGAAGTGGTCGGCAAGGCGATTGGCAATCCGCTGTATCACTGGACGCATCTGGAACTTCAGCGCTTCTTCGGCTATCATGGCACGCTCAGCGCCAAAACGGCGGATGAGGTGTGGGCGCTGTGCAACGAAAAGCTTCAGCAGCCCGGCTACACCACGCGCGGCCTGATTGCCATGAGCAACGTGGAAACCATCTGCACCACCGACGATCCGGTGGACACGCTGGAATATCACCAGAAGCTGCTGGCAGACGACAGCTTCAAAACGAACGTGCTGCCGGCCTGGCGGCCTGATAAGGCGGTCAACATCGAAAAGCCGGACTTCATGGCCTATATCGCGAAGCTGGAAGCGGCAGCGGAGATGGAAATTCACACCTTCGCCGACCTGAAGGCGGCGCTGGAAAAGCGCATGGCCTACTTCCATCAAAATAACTGCCGCCTGTCCGACCACGGCCTGAACTACGTCGTCTACGAACCGGCGGATGACCAGACGGTGGAAGCTATCTTCGCCAAAAAGGCCGCTGGCGACGCGCTGAGCGATACCGAGGTGGCACAGTACAAGACGGCGGCGCTGCTCTTCTTCGCCGCGCAGTACAAAAAGCTGGACTGGACGATGCAGCTCCACTACGGCTGCCGCCGCGATAATAACCGCGTGATGTTCGAAAAACTCGGCCCCGATACCGGTTATGATACCATCAACAACTACGCGCCGGTGGATCAGATGGCGGCGTTCCTGGGCGCGGTGGAAACGGCTTCCGGGCTGCCGCGCACGATTCTGTATTCGCTCAATCCGGCGGACGATCAGGCGATTGACACGCTCTGTGGCTGCTTCCAGTCCTCGGATGCCGTCAGCAAGATTCAGCATGGATCCGCCTGGTGGTTCAATGACCACTTCACCGGCATGACCAACCAGCTGACCAGCCTGGCAAGCCTTGGCTATCTGGCCGGTTTCGTCGGCATGCTCACGGACAGCCGCTCCTTCCTGTCTTATCCGCGCCATGAATACTTCCGCCGCATTCTGTGCCGCCTGCTGGGCGAATGGGTGGAGGATGGCCGCTTCCCACAGGATTGGGAAATCCTCGGCGACATTGTCCGCGGCATCTCCTGCGACAACGCGCGGAAGTATTTCGCCTTCCCGACAAAGTAATCCAATAGCCCCTTTTCCTGCCGGACAGTCAAATCGACCGTCCGGCTTTTTGAGTGGCAGGAAAGGAAAATCGCAAACGGTTGCACTTTTGGGCGAACAGGCGTATAATAAGGGTATTCTGGACGGAAAATGTCCGGAAAATGCAGCAACCAAAGGAGAATGCATCCAATGTACCGCAAAAATGCATGGGAAAACCTCGCAGAGGGCGAGAAGGAAAAGCTTTCCGCTTTTGCGAAGGATTATATGGCCTACCTGGACAACGGCAAGACGGAGCGCGAATGCGTGGCCGAAAGCGTGCGTCAGGCGGAAGCAAAGGGCTTTGAAGACCTGATGAAGGTGATTGCCGAGGGCAGAACGCTCAAGGCCGGTGACCGCGTTTACCGCAACTGGATGAACAAGGACATCCTGCTCTTCGTGATTGGCGAAAAGAACATCGAGTGCGGCATGAACATTCTGGGCGCGCACATTGACTCGCCGCGCATTGACATCAAGCAGAATCCGCTCTACGAAGAGGAGCATCTGGCCTATCTGGATACCCACTACTACGGCGGCATCAAGAAGTATCAGTGGGTGGCGCTGCCCTTGGCGCTCCACGGTGTGGGGGTGACGAGGGACGGCACGA
>CAZGKQ010000181.1:0-3488 GCA_964526125.1 uncultured Faecalibacterium sp. | reverse complement strand
ACCAGCGCCTTCGTCTCCCACTTTCCGCTACGCCAGCGCAGAATGAAATTCACAATGCGGAAAACCCAGTCAATCTGCATGGCAATCCACACGCCCAGCACGCCAAAGCCGAAATTCAGCGCCAGCAAATACCCGAAGAGAATGCGGAAGGCAGCCATCGAGAAGGTGGAAATGCCCATCGTGAACCGCGCGTCCCCGGCAGCGCGCAGGGCGTTGGGCAGAACGAAGGACATTGGCCAGAGCAGCACACAGCCTGCACCGTGGAGCGCCACAATCTGACGCGCCAGCACGCTCGCCTCCGGGGAAAGGTTGAAGGGCAGCGTGATAATCGGATTGCACAGCAGCATCAGGATGTTCAGGATGCCCATGCACAAATAGGAAATCTGCATCAGGCGGCGGGCATAATACCGCGCCTGGTTGAATTTCCGAGCGCCGCAGCACTGACCAATGACGGCAATCATCGCCAGACCGATGGCATTGCCGGGCAGGGTCTGGAAAGAGCCGAGCGTGTTGCCGACGGCGTTGGCGGCGGTGCTGGCCGTGCCAAGGGTTGCAATCATGCGCAGCAGCATCAGCTTGCCCAGCTGGAACAGGCCGTTTTCAAAGCCACTGGGAATGCCGACAGATAGAATCTTGCGAATCTCCTGGAAGTTCCATTCCACCGGTAGCATTCCCGGATAGGGGACACGACAGGTTGGTTCGCGCAGCGCCTGACGGGTGACATACGCGCCCACGGCACGGGAAATCAGCGTCGCCAGTCCGGCGCCGACCACGCCCCAGCCGAAAACGTAAATCGTCAGGCTGTTGCCGACCAGATTGACGACATTCATGATGGCCGAAGAGCGCATGGTGGCCTTGGGATTGCCGATGCAGCGCAGCAGCGCACAGTAGGCATTGTAGATGGCCATGACGGGGTAGGAAAGAGCGGACATGAGAAAATAGGATTGGCTGGCGGCCATCACTTCCGGCTCCACGCTGCCGAAGATCAGCGTCAGCAGCGGCTGGCGGAAAATCAGGCAGACGGCCATGATTATCAGGGAGACGAGCAGGACGACATAAAACAGCATCTTCGCGGCCAGCTGCGCGGCCTGAATGCGCCTTTGGCCGAGATACTGGCTGACCAGCACCGCACCACCGGTAGCCAGGGCGGAGAAAACGCCGATCAGCAACACGTTGATGCTGTCCACCAGCGAAACGCCGCTCATGGCCTGCTCGCCGCAGGAGGAAACCATGATGGTATCCATCATGCCGATCAGCACGACCAGAAACTGCTCCACCAGCAGGGGAATGAGGAGCTGCTTCAAATCCTGCGGAGAAAAGAGCATATCCGACTCCGGCTCAGGCAGAGGGGAGCGGCGAAGAGAAATACGGCGCATGAAATACGCACCTCCTGACGCGCAAAACAGAGACAAAAAGAGAAAACGCCTGACCGGCGCATTGCTGCGACAGTCAGGCGTTTGGAAAGCAGAATCAGGAAGCGATTATTCCGCCACGGGATAGACGGAAACCTGCTTCTTGTCGCGGCCGAGACGCTCGAAGCGAACAACGCCGCTCACCAGCGCAAACAGGGTGTCGTCCTTGCCGATGCCCACGTTGTGGCCGGGATGAATCTTGGTGCCGCGCTGACGAACGAGAATGTTGCCAGCCTGGGAGAACTGACCGTCGGCACGCTTCGGGCCGAGGCGCTTGGATTCGCTGTCGCGGCCGTTACGGGTAGAACCCATACCTTTCTTATGAGCGAACAGCTGAAGATTCAACTTCATCATGGTAATACCCCTCCATTTATGTATCAGGTCGATGGCTCAACGCACCCGTCGGGTGGTCAGCCGGAAATACGCAGGATACTGCTCCGCAATGGCCTGAAGACCAAGGCGAAGCGCACCGAAAAGCAGCTGCGCCTGTTCCATCTGTCTGTCGGACAGGCCATCGGGCAGAAGCACCTCGGCAAAGCCGTCCTCGCCGCCGCGCTCAATGGGGTTAATCCCCACCAGCAGACAAAGCGCCTGATCCGTTGTGACGACCAGGGTGGAAATGCCTGCGCAGACGATGTCGCTGCCCTCTTCCGCATAGCCGGAATGTCCCTTCACGGAAACACCGGTGATGAGGCCAGCAACGTTTTCAAAAAGCACAGCGTGCGTCATTACGCGTTGATGGCGGTGATCTCCACCTTCGTGTAGGGCTGACGATGGCCGGCACGACGATGGTAGTTCTTCTTGGACTTATACTTGTAGATCTTGATCTTTTCGCCCTTGACCTGACCGACGATCTTGCCTTCCACGGTTGCACCCGCCACAGTGGGGTTGCCAACCTTCACGTCGTCGCCATTGACGACCATGATGGTCTCGAAGGAGATCGTGGAACCGTCTTCCTGATTCACCTTGTCGATGTAGATGGTCTCACCCTGGGAGACCTTGTACTGCTTGTTGCCAGCGCTGATGATTGCGTACATGACAATAAGCACCTCCTCATATATACTCGCCGGAATCTGAGGTTGCGCAAATGCGCATTAGACAGACCTCTCCCGTGCGGCTCACACGTTATGATACCACCATTTCCGCCTCGTGTCAAGGGGAAAATGCAGCAAAATCGCGCGTCGAACAGCATTTTTCGACTTCGATGTGGCTGTTTTTGTGCGACGCCGCGGCTCTGCGAGCGCGAGCTGGTGTTTGGGGGGAGAATGTTTTATTTTCTGCTTTTAGAACTTTTTGTTGCATTGGGGCGTTGTCTCAACCCCCAGCAGGGCGCTGCCCTGCACCTGCGAAGGGGGGGCCCACCCTCTCGACACCCGGCTCGCGTTCCAGTTGACTTTCCTTCCTTACAATTTCCGCGTGTTTATTTTTTGAAGAAAGCGTGGAGTTTTCCCGGCTGGTCAACGCAGATGGCTTGCCAGCCGTTATAAAGCGCTGCCTCCACATTCTGCACCGAGTCATCCAGAAAAAGGATGCGCGACGGCTCATGCCCGGTGTGGCTGACTACATGCTGAAAAATGCGGTCATCCGGCTTCAACAGTTTCAGCCGCCCGGAAACGAAGCGGTCGTCAAAAAGCTGGAAGAAATCATACTTTTCCTCCACCACGGCAAACGCATCGTCTGCATAGTTGGACAGCACATACAGCTTTTTGCCGTGCGCCTTGCAGATTTGCAGCGTTTCAACGCCTTCGGCAATCACGTCCTTCATCTGTACCCAGGTGTTCATCACCTGGGTGATGGCCGGGCGAAGCGCTTCATCACGTCCGATCATGGCTTCGATGGCCTCGGCTTTGCTGATGATGCCGCGGTCGCGCATCAGCCAGTAGGGGGAACGGAAAATTCTGCGCAGCAGCAGGGGATGCAGTTCCGGCTGCTCCGGGAGATATTCGCGCAGGATGGCTGGGGGATCAAAGGTCAACAGCACCTGGCCGACATCGAAAACAACCGCGTCGATTTCATCCCAGGGCATGGAGGAATAAAGCTCGTCAAACATGCGGCGCATAAACGTCGCCTCCTTGA
>CAZGKQ010000180.1:0-3497 GCA_964526125.1 uncultured Faecalibacterium sp. | reverse complement strand
GGTCACGGTGGATGAGCTGAACGGGTAGTTCAGGCACAAGCGCGCCGAAAACAGTCTGATATTCGTTGATGAGGACATCCGGAATGTTGATTCGTTCCCGGAGTGTGGGAAGCGCCCACTGCGTGACGCTGCCGTAGAGATCGGCTGTGTCCCCGGAAAGAGACAACGTAGCCAGTGCCAGGCTGAGTTGACCGATGATTTCACCAATGAAACGGGCTTTTTCGGCGCTGTCTCCCTCGTAGAGAGAGGTGGAGAGGATGGGCGTGCCGTGGAGGCGGTGCGTCAGGCAGAAGTAAAGATCGCCTTCGGCAACGTAATCTCCGCCGCTGAATGTGGGAATGGCAGTAGCGGCGGAAAATCCGACATGCTCCAGCGCTTTGGAAATGGCCAGATGACGCTGCAACCGCCCCAGATTGGAGGAAAATTTCAGCACATACTCCGTGCCGACATAGAGGGCGGAATCGTTGTAGAAGCCGCTGCCTTCGTGAATGACATCGGTGATGGGTGCGTCTGAAAGTCCCCAGTGGGACAGGATGGCGGAGGCCTTTTTGTGGCTGATCATGATGTGTTCCTCCTGAAACAGATTGATGCGGTATGGTCGCTGAATTTTGTGGCGGCGGCGGTAGCAGGAGGGCGTGCAGCCAAATTCGCGCAGGAAGGCTTTGCAAAACCCGGCATGGGTGTCAAAGCCATAGCGTAGAGCGCAGTCGATCATCTTCTGCCCACGGCTGATGTCGTAGATGGCGTGCAGCAGCCGTCTGCGCTGGATGTATTGCATCACGGGCAATCCGGTGGCGGCCTGAAAAAGCCGGTAGTAGTGGAAAAGCGAAAAACCGGCTCGTTGACTCAGCTCCTGTGCTGTCAGATCACATTGCAGATTGTTTTCAATGTAATCAAGACTGTCCTGAATGATCTGGCGATTCATGGGAGACACTCCTTTCTGCCGTGAGGCCGCGTTTGGGATGATGATACTGTTTTGGAGGACGAAAAACATTTCCTGCATTGCGGAAATATCGAAAGTGCCGAAAAAAATTCCGCCGGATGCATCATCCAGCGGAGAAGAAAGCGTTATTCAGCCGGCTTTTCAATCCGCCGGATTTTTTCAATCACCGGCTGATTCGCCCTGGCGACGGTGCCGTTGTTGTCTGTGACGGGCGTATTCTTGCAGATGGCATCAACAACCTCCATGCCGCTGAGAACGCAGCCAAAGGCCGCATAGGAGCCGTCCAGATAAGACGCATCATCATGCATGATGAAGAACTGGCTGCTGGCGCTGTCCATCGCGTTGGAACGTGCCATGGACAGTACGCCGCGCGTGTGCGAGAGTTTGTTCTCTACGCCGTTTTTGCTGAATTCCCCCTTGATGGTCTGGCCGGAGCCGCCTGTGCCGTTGCCGTTGGGGTCGCCGCCCTGAATCATGAAGCCGCTGATGATGCGGTGGAAGGTCAGACCGTCATAGAAGCCGGAATCGACCAGCGAAAGGAAATTGGTCACGGTGATGGGCGCGGTGTCGGCATACAGTTCGGCGATGATGCTGCCATAGTCCTTCACGTCGATCTGAACATAATAAGTGCCGCTGAGCAGTTCGCCGGACGCGTCGGGTGACGGGGAGTTCTGTGCGGTGCAGCCGGTCAGCAGGAAAAGCACCAGCAGCAGGGGAAGAATGCGTTTCATCAAAAAAGCCTCCTGATTTTTCATTGCACAGCGAAAAAATGTCTACGCTGCGCAGTCTTGTGGCTCAGGAGATTCGACGAAAAACAGAAATATCCTGCCCGGACGGGAAAAATGAACCGCGCCGTCACTGAAAACAGGCAGAAAAACAGGCTCAGAAGGCAAAAAAGTGTCAATTCTTCGTTGTAGAGCGGAAAAAAGGCTTTTCATCCGGGCAAATTTGTGATACAATGATGATGGCCATGCATTGCGCATCGGTCTGTTGAATGCATGTCTGAAACGGGAGGAGCCGGAAAAACCATGCGGATGCCGGAAAGCGTTTCGTCGCTGTCCCTGACGGCGGTGGATGCCGTGCTGGTGACGCATCAGGCCAGTTTGCGCTATGTAACGGGCGGCTTCTCCGGCAGCGGAATGGCGTTGCTCACGGCAGACAAGCGATTTCTGCTGACGGATGCGTCACAGGCTGCGTGGGCTGAACAGCAGGCATCGGACTTCGAGGTGGTGGCGCTGGGCGCGTCGGAATCGCTTCGGCGAAAGGCGGCTGCGCTGGTACGCTCGCTGCATCTGCAAACCCTTCGCTATGAGGAGCGGACGATTTCGCTGCGGCGCTATGCGGCCATGGCGGACACCATTGGCGGTGAAACGGCGTTGCTTCCCCTGGGGCATGCGCTGGACAAGCTGCGCATGGTGAAAACGCCGGAGGAGCTGCAATGCATCCGCGCCGCGTGCAGGGTGACATCGCGTGCCATGCAGCGCACGGTGGAAACATTGCACACTGGTGAGACGGAGCGCCAGATTGCCCAACGACTGAACATCATGCTGCTGGAGGAAGGCGCAGAGGAATTGGCGTTTCCCACGCAGGTGCTGTCAGGCGAGCGCGGTGCCATGATTCATGCACCTGAGTCGGATAGGCCACTTGCGCCGGACGAGCTGGTGACGCTGGACGGCGGCGCGAGTGTAGGCGGCTACTGCGCGGACATGACGCGCACGGTCTGCAAAGCCGCGGATGGAACGCTGTGCCGAAGTCGGGCGGAAGAAGCCCTGCAGGAGCTGTATGCGCAGCTGGTGCAGCGCCTTCGGCCGGGAGAATCCTGCGGCGAACTGGCGCAATGGGTCAATGAAGACCTGCTTTCACGGGGATATGCGGCGCTTCCGCATGCGCTGGGACATGGCGTAGGGCTGGAAGTTCACGAACTGCCGCGCATCGTTCCCGGCAGCAGGGAGTGTCTGCAACCGGGCATGGTGATTGCGCTGGAACCGGCTGTTTACGAGGGCGATACAGCCTTCCGCCGGGAGGACACCTTCCTGATTACCGACAGTGGCTGCGAGCCGCTGACGGGCGTTTCTTTTGACTGAATCCGTACTGCGGATTTGGAAATAGATTTTTGATACCCAAAACATTGGAGGAATTGATTCATGATTACTGCTGGCGATTTCAAAAAGGGCATTACCGTGGAATGGGACGGCGGCGTCTGGACCATCGTTGACTTCCAGCACGTCAAGCCCGGCAAGGGCGCGGCTTTTGTCCGCACCAAGATCAAGAACGTGATGACCGGTGCGGTGGTCGAGCGCTCTTTCAACCCCACCGACAAGATGCCCAAGGCCATCATCGAGACGAAGGAAATGCAGTACGTTTATAACGACGGCGAGCTGTATTACTTCATGGACGTGGAAACCTACGACCAGATCCCGATGTCTCAGGACAAGG
The DNA here is from genome assembly GCA_964526125.1 of uncultured Faecalibacterium sp. Classification (GTDB taxonomy): domain Bacteria; phylum Bacillota; class Clostridia; order Christensenellales; family Aristaeellaceae; genus UBA11524. Next base: position 118 of record CAZGKQ010000180.1, on the reverse strand, counting down.
TCGAGGACGCGATTCCCTATGTGAAGGAAGGCACGAACGTGACCGTTCGCTTTTTCAAGGGCTCTCCCTTCTCCGTGGAAGCGCCGAACTTCGTTGTGCTGGAAGTGACCGACACCGA
>CAZGKQ010000179.1:1232-3518 GCA_964526125.1 uncultured Faecalibacterium sp. | reverse complement strand
CGCCGTAGATGAACAGCGGATTGTAGGAATGCGCCGGATTGGCGGCGACGGAGAGGGCGGCGGCGTGGGCGAAACGGTTGCCGCTGCCAACGACGAAGGTCTCGAAGGTGTACTTCGGGTTCAGCTCCATGGCGCTTTCCGGGGGCAGTTTGTCCTCCTCCGCCTGGCGCTGGCGAGTCTGGGGACGCGTGTCAATTTCGGCCTGCGTCAGAATTTCCACGTCCATCCGGCGACCGGCAACCTGGCTGAGTGCTTTGACAATGGTGGAATAGTACCCATTGTGAATGAGCAGCTTCATGTTGTCCATCACCACGCGCAGCACCAGCGTATCGCCATCGAGCATGGCAGGAACCAGATTGGGGCGGAGCAGGGTGTTATAAGTCAGCGCCGGCATTTCATCTTTGAGCAGTTCGCAGGTCTTTGACCACAGCTCATCCATTTCCATCGGGGGATTCCTCCGTATTCATTGCGCGGACAATTGTGTCCGACCATGTGATTTGTTGTCCGCGTAGGGGATGCGAGGGCGAAAAAAGCACACGACCAGCGCTGGCCGTGAGCCTGCTATGCCGAAGATTCGATCATTTTCCGCATCCTTATGTATCATACCACAGGTTTTGCAAAATCGCAAGCGCTGTCACAAAACCTTTTTGATGCATGTTCAAAAGTTGTCGGCGCTTTTGAAACGCAAAATCTTGTGGAAGAAAGAATGTTCTCCACAAGCCCTGTGGATAACTCTGAACAAAACGAATAAAAATACAATAAAAGTGTATATTTTTCTGGGATTTTGCGACCGAAAAAAGTTCAAAAAAATGCGGAAAACAAGGGTTTTTTCGCTGACGTGTCGAAATAAAGAAAACAGGCCAACGGTGAAGGGAAAGGAAGGGGACATCATGGCGATTGCGATTCCGATGGAGCGGTTGCAGGGCATTCTGAGCGAGGAGATCGGCTCGGCGCTGGCACATTCTAGCCTGAGCAGCCATTTGGCGGAGAAGCTGCGGCGTTACCGCACGGGGGACGATTTGCTGCGCCTTCGGGAGGAGCTGCGGACGGAAATGTTCCAGAGCTTGTATGGCATTCTGGGTGCGAAAATGACCGTCACGCTGCCCAGTGGCGAAAATCACCGCATCCGCATGGATGCGCTGCCGCGCTTGGCGGATAATCTGCTGGCGACGCTCTTCGAGGCGCTGGGAACATCGGGCATGCCCAAGGATACGCTGATGCGCTTCGCCATGACATCCGGCAGCCTGTGCGCCATGCGGACGCTGCTGGCGGCCTATCCCGTGACCGACCGCGAAAAGGCGCTGCTGGAGCGCATCCTGCGCGAAAGCGATGGCTGAAAAAATGCAGGAAAGGGACGAAATGGCATGAAACCCATCGGTTCGCGGACGATACACACCGCGCGACTGACATTGCGTGCGCCGCAGGAAGCGGATGCCGAAGCGCTGGTGGAAATCGGCTCGCTGCTCATGCCGCTGGCGGATGCGCAAAAGGCCGTGCGCGACATGGTGGCGGAACAGAAAAAGCCCTTCTGCTTCCACTGGGTCATCACGCGCGACGAGCAGGTGATTGGCCGCGTGAAGGGCTGGGAAGTCTCGCCCTACAACGGCTATGTGCAGCTGGGGTACGACACGGGGCGCGACTTCCGCAATCAGGGCTGCATGACGGAGGCGCTGCAGGCCGTGATTCACTACCTGCTGGTGGAAGCAAAAGTGAACCATGTTTACTGCTCCGTCCGGGAAAGCAATGCCGCGTCCCGGCGCGTGTGCGAAAAATGCGGCATGACGCAGGAAGGCACGCTGCGCCAGCATTATGCCCGGCAGGATGGGGGCTATGATGATGTCTGCCTGTATGGCATTTTGCGCACGGAAGTCCTGGAATGAGGCTTTTCCCCCCGGTGGCGCAATTTTCCCCCGATGAACTAATTTGATATATTTTTATGGAAGGAACAGAACCATGCGAAAACGACTGCTGGCCGTGCTGCTGATAGCACTGCTTCTATTTCCGGCCTTCGCTTCGGCGGAGACGGTGGTCACTTCTTTTTACCCGATTTACCTTTTTGCCCTGAACCTGACGCAGGGCATTGACGACCTGACCGTGCGCAATCTCGCCGCACCCAACACGGGTTGCCTGCATGATTATCAGCTCTCCACGGGCGACATGAAGGTGCTGAATAAGGCGGACGTGTTCCTGATTAACGGCGCCGGGATGGAAAGCTATCTTTCGCGCGTGATGGACACCTTCCCGAAGCTGCCGGTGGTGGATGCCTCGCAGGGCGTGACGCTGCTG
>CAZGKQ010000179.1:0-1132 GCA_964526125.1 uncultured Faecalibacterium sp. | reverse complement strand
CGGCGCTTTCCGGCGTGCAGAACCGACAGATCATCACTTTCCACGCGGCTTTCCCGTATTTCGCCCGTGCCTACGGGCTGGAGGTGGTGGCCGTGGTGAATCATGAGCCGGGCGATGCGCTTTCCCCGGCGCAGCTGGCGGAACTGGTGCGCACGGTGCGCGAGCTGGGTCAGCCGCCGCTGTTCACCGAGCCGCAGTATGACGACATGGCCGCGCAGACGCTCGCGCGCGAAACTGGTGCGCCGGTCTACACGCTGGATCCGGTGGTGACAGGCCCGGAGACGGATGTTCCGCTGACGCTGTATGAAGACACCATGCGCGAAAACCTGAACACGCTGCTTCAGGCGCTGGGAACGCAGGAAGAATGACAGAGGAGGAACTACATGCATTTTCTGATTGTGAATGACGACGGGATGGACAGCCCGTTTCTGCCCATTTTGACGGCGGCGTGCAAGCGTGCCGGGCATCGGGTGACGGTCTGCGTGCCAGCGCGGCAGCAGAGCGCCAAGGGTCACGCCTTCACCATTGAAGACCCGATTCTGGCGCAGCGCATCGACATTCCCGGGGCAGACGAGTCCTGGGCGCTCAGCGGCACGCCGGTGGACTGCTGCCGAATCGGCCTGACGAGCATCGCGCCGGAGGTGGATGCGGTGCTCAGCGGCATCAATCTGGGCTACAATGTAGGCATGGCGACCTACATGTCCGGCACGGTGGGCGCGGCGCGTGAAGCGACCTTCCGCCACAAGGTGGGTGTCGCGGTTTCCGCCGAGCGCTGGACACCGCCGGAAACGCTGGATTACGTCGCCGACTGGGGCGTTGAAATGACCGAGAAGCTGGTGACGCGCGGCGCGCCGGATTTGACGGTCTGCAACCTGAACGCGCCGCCGATTCCGCGTGCGGAGCTGAAGGAGCGCGTGCTGTGTCCGCTGAACCGCTCAAGCTATCTGGACGATTACGAGCGTCGGGAAAGTCCCCGGAAGCAGACATATTTCTGGATTTCCCCGATGGTACAGGAGCCGCCGATGCCGGGGAGCGATCAGGCCTGGCTGGATGCTGGCCATCCCACATGCACGTTCCTGACCGTGGACGGCGTGGGGCAGGAGCAGTTCAAGGGGTATCTTGATTGATTTCG
>CAZGKQ010000178.1:0-3549 GCA_964526125.1 uncultured Faecalibacterium sp. | reverse complement strand
CCGGTGGTGCTTTCCCGTCCCGAATATGGCTGGGAGCGCATCCACAGCGCCGTCAATGAAGGGCCGTTCCTGCTGAAGCGGAAAAACATCCTCTATCTGACCTACGCCGCCGCGCTGATTGACGACACTTACTGCGTTGGTCTGCTCACCGCCCACGATGGCGACGATCTGCTGGACGTTCACTGCTGGGAAAAGCGCAGCTGCCCCATTTTCCACCGCTTTTCCAACGAAAAGATGATCGGCGCAGGCCACAACGCCTTCGTTCAGGACGAACGCGGACGGGATTTGATGCTGATTCACACCCTGAGCCGCGAAAACTACCTGCACGACCACGCGGACGTGCGCCGCTATCCCTGCATCCGCGAGGTCGTCTGGGATGCAGACGATTATCCGCATTTTGACGCAGAATAAAGCGCCACAGGAGGGCTGCTGCATGGCTATCAGGCAAAACAACCCGATTCTCCCTTCCAACATGGAGGAAACTCACTTTCCCGATCCTCACGCGAAGGTATTTGTCAACCCTGATACCGGACGCGAATGCCTGTATCTCTATGTCGGGCACGATCTGGGACAGACCGGTTTTGATCTGCGCGACTGGTATGTGCTTTTCAGCGAGGATCTCATCACCTGGGAATGCCGGAAGGTGCTTGACCGCAAAGATACCTATCTGCCGGACGATTCCACAGCCTGCTGGGCATGCGATGTGGTTCGCAGCCCGTGGGACGGTCGCTACTACCTCTACTATTCCGACGGCGGCGATTCCATTGGTGTCGCCGTCAGCGACCGGCCGGATGGGCCTTTCCGCGATGCACATAACTTCCAACCGCTCGTCCCCAAGGGCATGACGCCCACCAACTCCTACGACCCGGACATCATCCTGCCGGACGAGCAGGATGACCGCGCATGGATCGTCTTCGGAAGCGACTGGACAGATCACTACTGGGCGTTGCAGCTTGACCCGAGCATGACTGAGGTCATCCCGGAAAGCGCACGCAAAGTTCCCGTCTGGCCAAATGAGGATGTTCATGAGGAGCTGCGCGGCGAACTGCGCTCCGATCAGGCGGAAATCTTCCGCTGGAAGAACGTGTGGTATCTCTACTGGGCAGGGCGCTATGCCACCGCTTCTACGCGGCTGGGGCCTTATGTCTACCGTGGCAACATCGGTGCGGACATCCCCCACTATCCCGACGGACGCGCGTTCATCGACCATGGTTCGTTTGTCGAGTGGCGCGGACAGTGGTACTACACCGTCTCCGAGGGCATCCCCCACTGGTGGCTGCGAAAGACCTTCCTGATGTACCTGCACATCTGTGACGACGGCACACTCATGTTTGACGAGACGATCCGTCACTACGGCGTGGGACACTACAGCGCTCAGTGGGATCGCATCGAAGCCGAGTGGTACTCCGCCAAAGACGATGCGCTGGAGAAAGTCGAGCTGCGTCAGGACGGGCAGCATATCGGTTTCGGCGTGCGCTGCACCGGCGGAAGCCACGCGCTGCAATTCCCTCATGTGGCGCAACTTCAGGGCTGCACAAAAATGATTCTCTGCACCCAATCCGGCGCGGAGGCCTGCATGATGCTGCGCTCCGGCGACACACCGCTGGCCGCCGTTTCTCCTGCGCCGTCGGAAGGGTTCATCTGCACAACCGTTCCGCTGCCGCCCATGCAGGAGGAGATGGATTTGACGCTGCAATTACAGGGCAATATCACCCTGGACTGGTTCCGATTTGAATGATGCAGGAGTGTGCTGACAATGAGCAAAATCACCGCCACCGATAAGAGCATTCTGTTCCAAATGCGTGACGAGCAGGTGCTGTTTGAGCCGTATGGAGAAGACACCATCCGCGTGCGAGCCACACGCAACGGCAGCTTCAGCGATGAAAAGTGGACGCTGCTGGATCCCTTGCCTGCCGCCGTCTCCATCACCTGTGATGGCGAACGAGCCACGCTGCAAATGAATCGCCTGACGCTGGAAGTCTGGAAGGGTTGGCAGCGCTGCTCCTTCCGCGTGCTGCGCGACGGAAAGGAAATCCTCACCTCTCGCGAGGACGGCGACCCCGTAACCAAATACACCCACCTGTCCGGCGACATGTACCGCATCCGTGCGCTGTTCGATGGCCGAGACGGCGAACATTTTTACGGCCTTGGGCAGGAGCAGCAGCCCTGCTTTGACCGCAAGGGAACCGCCACTGACCTGTGGCACTACAACACCAAGTCCACCCTGCCCTGTGTCTATTCCTCTCTGGGCTACTACTTCCTGTGGAACAGCCCGTCTCCCGGCCGCGTAGAATTGGGACGCAGCCGCATGCTCTGGGAAGCCAACTGCGCTTATCAGGCGGATTATCTGATTGCCGTCGTCGCGAATCCGGCACAGGCCATGCGCCGCTATGCCGAGCTGACCGGCTTCTCCCCGGCCATGCCCTCCTGGGCGGCTGGCTACTGGCAATGCAAGCTGCGCTACGAAAGTCAGGAAGACTTGCTGGCCGTGGCGCGGAAATATCATGAAATGGGCGTGCCGGTGGATGCGATTGTCATTGACTACTTCCACTGGACGGAGCAGGGCAACTGGGAGTTTGACCCGGCGCTCTGGCCGGATCCCAAAGCCATGTGCGACGAGCTGAAAAGCCTCGGCATTCGCCCCGTCGTCTCCATCTGGCCGACCATCAACCCGGCCAGCCACAACTGGAACACCATGAACGATGAAAACATGCTCGTCCGCACGGAAAACGGCCAGTATGGCACGTTTGACTTCTATGGCCAGCAGACCTTCATCGACCCCACCAATCCGCGCACCCGGGAATACGTCTGGGAGCAGGTCAAAAAGGGATACTACCAGTACGGCATCAAAACCTTCTGGCTGGACGAAGCAGAACCGGAATATCATCCGCAGCAGGGGGATCACCTGCGCTACCACATCGGCAACGGCATGGCAGTTGGCCTGACTTACCCCTACTATTACGCCAAAACGTTCTGGGACGGTCTGCGCGCAGAAGGCGAAACGGAGATCGTCAGCCTGACCCGTGCCGCTTACCCCGGCAGTCAGAAATTCGGTGCCATCGTCTGGAACGGTGACATTCCTTCCACCTGGCAGGCGCTCCGCGAGAGCGTCGTCAGCGGCCTCTCGATGGCCATGTGCGGCATTCCGTGGTGGAATTCAGACATTGGCGGCTTCCATTCCGGCGATATTGAAAGTGACTACTTCCGCGAGCTGATCGTCCGCTGGTTCCAGTTCGGCCTGTTCAGCCCGGTCATGCGGCTGCACGGCGCACGGCTACGCACGAAGAATCAGGTCGATCGCCATCCGGGCGTGAAGGAACGTTCCGGCGGTGACAACGAAATCTGGTCCTTCGGCGAGCGGAACACGCCCATTCTGGCCAGCTACATCCACCTGCGCGAGCGCATGAAGCCCTACATTCTCGCCTGCGCCCAGCGCACCAGCGAAACCGGCGAACCCATCATGCGCCCGATGTTCTTTGACTACCCGGAGGATGAAACCTGCTACACGCTGGACGACCAGTACATGTTCGGCCCGGACATCCTCTTCGC
>CAZGKQ010000177.1:0-3586 GCA_964526125.1 uncultured Faecalibacterium sp. | reverse complement strand
TTGGGGGCATTCAGGGGCAGGTGCACATGGAAGGTATTGCAATTTTCGCTGCTTTCTGCCCAGATCTTTCCTTTGTGGGCCTCAACAATGGATGCGGCAATGGGAAGGCCCAGGCCGTAGCTTCCGTTCATGGTCCGGGCCTGATCGGCCCGGTAAAAGCGCTTGAAAATGCTTTTCAGCTCCTCTTTCGACAGCGGCTGCCCGGGACTTGCCACGGACAGCATGCAAGTTCTCCGGTTTTGCGTCAGCGACACATACACCGTCCCGTGGGGCGTGGAATATTTGCGTGCGTTGTCCAGCAGCACATCCAGCACCTGATACAGATGCTGCTCGCTTCCGCACAAAAAGATGTCGGGGGAAATGGCGCATTGCAGGCCCAATTCCTGCTCCTGATACAGCAGCTGAACCGACAGCACCGCATCCTGGACCAGTTCGCTGAAATCCACGGTTTCAAAGTGCATGTGCAGCGTGCCGTGATCCACCCGTGCCATTTCCAGCAGATTTTCCACAAGGGTGCGCATCTGATAGGTCATGGACAGGATATTCTGAGAGAAGGTCCTGCGCTCCTGCTCGTCGGTGTCGTCGTTTTGGATCAGTTCCGCATTGGCCATGATGACGGACAGGGGCGTTTTCAGCTCGTGGGAAGCGTCGGCGACGAATTGCCGCTGCTGCTCCCATGCTTTTTCCACAGGCTGGATGACCCACTGGGAAAGCAGCACGCTGATGCCGAGAAACACGAGACTTCCGGCAAAGAACACCAGCACGCAATTGTAGATCATCGTCCGCAGCGTGGCATCTTCCGTGGTGGTGTCTGAAAAGACGATCATCATTCCGGCGGGGGTAACGGTTTTCAGATACCGAAGGTCATGGGTTTTCAGCGTTCCGGTTTCCTGCCCGGAGTCCAGCGCCGCATTGACGATCTGCTGCAGGTACGCAAGATCCGACAGATCAAAATATCCGCCGTCGGCGCTGATCAGTTCCCCGTGGGTGGTGAGCTGAACGGTGAAATAGGGGATACGCACTTGCTGAGAGGGCTTGCTAAGATTTCCCAGCTGGAAAGGGCTTGCGGCGATGGTGCGCATCATGCTGATGCTCTGCAGTTGCATGCTTTGAGCGGTGAAATGGATCACGACCCCCAGAATGATGCCCAGCATCAGCATCACGATGGCCATGATGACGCATACAAATTTGACACGCAGGCGTTTGATCACGGACTTTTCACCTCCAAATGGTAGCCAAGACCCCGGATGGACACGATCCGGACGTCAGATGCGATGCTGCTGAGCTTTTTGCGCAGAATCGCCACATAGACTTCCACATGATTTTCCACCGCATTGGATTCCAGCCCCCAGACATGGGACAAAATTGCGGTTTTGGACAGATTGCGCTTGCCGGATTGCAAAAGCAGGCGCATCACATCAAATTCCTTGGCGGAAAGGCGCACGGCTTTCCCTTCGCACAGCAGGGTGCTGGTTCCAAGATCCAGCGTGGTGTTGCCGAATACCATTTCGTTGACCTGCCCGGCCTGACGGCGCAGCAGGGCGTGGATGCTGGCAAGCAGTTCGCCGGAATCGAAGGGTTTCGTCAGATAATAGTCTGCCCCGGCATTCAGACCGGCGATCCGGTCCCGGACATCGGAGCGTGCCGTCAGCATCAGGATGGGGGTATTGCATCGCTTCCTGCGCACCTGACGTGCCACCTCGAAGCCGTCCATTTTCGGCATCATCACATCCAGAATCAACAGATCATAAATTCCGAGCTGCGCATATTCGGCACCGCTTTCGCCGTCATAAACGGTCTCCACCTGAAAGCCCTTGCGTTCGAGCATGGATTTGATGGAATCGGCCAGCAGCTTTTCGTCCTCAATTACCAGAATTTTCATCACGTTTCCCCCTTGGTACTGTTTCCATTATAATACGGCTCCAAGCTGAAGCAAAGCTGAAAGCACGGAAGTTCACAGATAATTTACACAAACGTCCCGGACCCTTTCAGCGGCATTTCAGCCTGGGGTGCTATGGTGGATTGCGAAAGTCGATTACAGATTTGCGGCTGTAACGCACAACAAGCGGAAAGGGTGGATGAAAATGCAGCAAAGCATGACGACACAGGAGGGATACCATGATCACCGTTGAGCATCTGACCAAATATTACGGAAGCCATCTGGCGGTGGACGATATCTCATTTGAGATCACCCAGGGGCATGTTTATGGCTTTTTGGGCCCCAACGGTGCGGGAAAATCCACGACCATGAACATCATCACCGGCTGCCTGTCCGCAACAGACGGCAAGGTATGCATTGATGGACATGACATTTTTGAAGAACCAAACGAAGCCAAGCGGTGCATCGGATATCTTCCGGAGCATCCGCCGCTGTACATGAGCGAGCCGGTGGAGGATTACCTGCGCTTTGTGGCGGAGGCCAAGGGCCTGCGCAGCGCCCAGCGGGATGCGCAGATCCAGCAGGTCCTGGAAAAGACGGGGCTGGAAGGCGTCAGACACCGCAGGATCTCCCAGCTTTCCAAGGGCTATAAGCAGCGGGTGGGCATTGCCCAGGCGCTGCTGGGAAATCCCAAGGTCATCATTCTCGACGAGCCCACCGTGGGCCTGGACCCGATCCAGATCATTGAGATCCGGGAACTGATCACGGAATTGGGAAAAACCCACACGGTTATTTTCAGCTCCCACATTCTCTCGGAAGTGCAGGCGATTTGTGACCAGATCCTGATGATCGCCAAGGGAAAACTGGTTGCCTTTGGCTCTGCCCGGGAGCTTCAGGAGCAACTGCGTGCATCCAATGAAATTCTCCTGACGTGCGATGCGTCGGAAGACGAAATCAGTCAAATTCTTGGCGGCATCGGGCAGATCACAGGCATCACGACCGAAAAAACACCGGCAGGCTACACCGTTGCCCACATCCAAACCGGCCACGATCACATGTATGAGATCTCCGCTGCGGTGTTCCATGCGTTTGCAAAAAGCGACAAGACCATCTGTGAGATGACCATCAAACGGGGGAACTTAGAAGATCTGTTCATCGAACTGTCACAGAATGCGACGGATCATCCTGCTTCTGCCCCGGCGGAAGGTTCTGAAGAAGAGGAGGAGACGCAGGCATGATCGCAATTTTAAAACATGAACTCAGGCTCTATTTTCACTCCCTGACGGCCTATGTGTTCGGGGCGTTTCTGCTGGTGATGGTCGGCGTGGGCGCTATGCGCTACAACATCAATGCGGCCTACAGCAATTTTGAATATGTGCTGAGCTATTCGTCGCTGATTTTTGTGGTGATCGTTCCGATTTTGACCATGCGTGTCATTGCCGAAGAACGCAAGCAGAAAACCGATCAGCTTCTGTATGCGCTTCCGGTTTCCACCACGCAGGTGATTTTGGGCAAATATGCGGCGCTGCTGGTGCTGTATCTGATCCCGCTGGCGATCATCTGCACCTATCCTCTGATTTTCAGCCAATATGGTGAGGTGTACCTGCTGACATCCTATGGCAGCCTGATCGCCTACTTTATGATGGGCGCTGCGCTGATTGCCGTTGGCGTGTTCATTTCCTCCCTGACGGAAAATCAGGGATTTGC
>CAZGKQ010000176.1:0-3615 GCA_964526125.1 uncultured Faecalibacterium sp. | reverse complement strand
GCGCAGGACATCGCCGGTGTTTACACCGCCATCCGCATGATCGGTGCGCTGATGGGCAAGACGGATACGGCAGAAGCACTGGTCGCCGACATGCAGAACACGTTTGACACCATCGCTGCGCAGTGCGAAAAGTCGGACAAGACCATCTACTTCGAGGTTTCTCCCCTTCAGTGGGGGCTGTGGACGGCTGGCAATAGCACCTTCATGGCCGAGCTGGCTGAAATCTGCGGCATGCACAACGCTTTTACCGACATTGAAGGCTGGAGCCTTATCAGCGAGGAGCAGGTGATCGCCGCCAACCCGGATTACATCGTTTCCATCGCCGGCATGGGCGACACGGCGGTGGAGGAAATCCTCTCCCGTGCCGGTTGGGGCGACATCACGGCGGTGCAGAACAGCGCTGTGTTTAACGCGGATTCCAACGCCATCTCCCGTCCGGGGCCGCGCCTGAAGGATGCCGCGCTGGAACTGTATCAGTTCCTCTACGGTGAAACCGTTGAATCCGTTGACGCGGATGCGCTTCCGGCTGCCTGAACATTACCCATTGGGGGAAGGCCACGCGGCTTTCCCCCTTTTTTCTCTTTGTCTTTGATTTGAACGAGGTTCTGATGAAAACATCCGCTTCCCATTTTTCCCTGCGTGCCTATGGGCTGTTTGTCCTCTGCCTGATGGCCACCATGCTGCTGTGCATCTGCGTTGGGAGTGTTTCCATTCCGCTTTCCGACACGCTGACTGCGCTCTGGAACACCTGCTGGGGGCTGGAAATCCCCTCCGGCATCTCCCGGAACATCATTTTGAACGTGCGTCTGCCGCGTGTGCTGAACGTCGCGCTGATTGGTGCGTCGCTGTCGCTCTGCGGCGCGGCCATGCAGGGGCTGTTGCGCAATCCGCTGGCCGACGGCTCCACGCTGGGCGTTTCTTCCGGCGCATCGCTGGGGGCGGTGCTGGCGCTGGCGCTTGAGCTGCAAATTCCCGGACTGCCCGTGGCCTCGACCATGGTGATGGCGATGCTGTTCGCCTTTTTGTCGCTGCTGTTGATTCTTTCGCTGGCCTATGCGCTGGATCGCTCGCTGTCCACCAGCAGCATCATCCTCATCGGGGTCATTTTCTCCATGTTTTCGTCCAGCCTGATGAGCCTGATTATTTCCTTCGCCGGAGAGAAGGTGCGTTCCATCACCTTCTGGACGATGGGTTCCCTGTCTGGCACCAATTTGACGCATACGCGCATTCTCGGCATCGCGCTGCTGATTTGCGGCTTCATCCTTCTGCGCTGCTGCCGGGAGTTGAATGCCTTCGCCATTGGTGAGGAGAATGCACGCAGCATCGGTGTCCCTGTCCGCCGGGTGAAGCTGGTCATTCTCGTCACGGTTTCCATCCTCATCGGCATCTGCGTCTCCGTCGGCGGAACGATCGCCTTTGTCGGGCTGGTTGTGCCGCACATGGCGCGGCTGCTGGCCGGGCCCAACCATCAGCGACTGCTCCCGGCCTCCATGTTTGCAGGGGCGATTTTCCTGCTTCTGGCGGATCTCGTTGCACGAACGCTGCTGCGCCCCATTGAGCTTTCCATTGGCGTTGTGACCTCGCTGGTGGGAGCTGTCGCTTTTGTCATCATCCTCTACCGCGCCAGAAAGGTCAGGTGAAAATCATGCTGCATGTTTCGCATCTCACCGTGGCCTACGGCGAGCACGTCGTCGTCCGCGATGTTTCTCTGGATCTTTCGCAGGGGCAGTGGCTGATGCTCGTTGGCCCCAACGGTGCCGGAAAATCCACGCTGCTGCGTGCCGTTTCACAGGGCATTCCCTACACGGGCGAAATTCGTCTGCTGGGGCAGGACGTGCGCGCCATCCGCCCTCAGCAACTGGCGCGGCAGCTCGGCATGCTTGCGCAGCACAACAGCGTCGGCTATGCCTACACGGTGGAAGAAGTCGTCTCGTTGGGGCGCTATGCCCACACGCGCGGCCTGTTTTCCCATCGAGATTCGCAGGGCAACGCTGCCGTCGAGCATGCGCTGGAAGTGACCGGCTTAACCGCCCTGCGCCATGCCAGTGTCCTGGCGCTCTCCGGCGGCGAATTACAGCGCACATTTCTGGCGCAGGTTTTTGCGCAGGAACCGCAGCTTCTCCTGCTGGACGAACCGGCCAACCATCTGGATCTGATCTACCAGAAGCAGCTTTTTGAGCTGATTGGGCAATGGCTGCAAACGCCGGGACGCGCCGTCCTCTCCGTGGTACATGATCTAAGTCTGGCGCGCCGTTACGGTTCGCATGCGCTGCTGATGCATCAGGGGCAATGCGTGTCGCAGGGCGACGTGAATCATGTGCTGATGCGCGATCGGCTGCAAAACGTCTACCAGATGGATGTTTACCAGTGGATGCAGCAGCTTTTGTCCCCCTGGCAGGAGGACACACCCTGATTCACAAACGCCTTATTCTTCCAGTACAATAGCCGCCAGTTTCAGGTGAACCCGTTCGTTCCGTGCCGCATTTTCCGCCAGCATTTCCAACGTCTGACTGTGCTGGTTGATGAGATTGACCAGGAATGCCTCCTTCCTTTCACCCAGAATGTGATCCAGCAGACCGACCATCTGATCCGCCGTTGCGCTCCGAATCAGGGGATGCATCAGCTTCACCATGCCGCCCATCGACAGCAGTTTTTCCTGAAGCATGGGCAGAAAGCGCTCCACCAGACAGGCGTAATCCAGCTGATCCACCACGGCGCTGATTTCCAGCGTCTCATCTGCCGCCAGTGCTGCCAGGTGCAGACCAATTCGCCCGTCCGCAAGCAGCTGATTGGCGGCTTGCAGCAGCTTTTCCTGATATTCCGCAATGCCGCTGGACAGCAGGTCTCGCTTCGTTTCCTCCGGAATGGCATCGAACATCTGCCGCAGCAGTTCCTCCGGCAACTGCGCCACTGCCGAAATCAGTCTGCTTTTTGTGTCTTCCCTGCCCTCAGTGGCCTGATACAGCAGCGGCAGCAGCCGAACTGCCAAATCGCTGCAATTGATTTCTTCCACTTTCACCGTCAGCTTCATGCACGTTTTCCCCATTTCGCTTCTGCATGCCGTTGGGCATGCTTTTTTTCGTCTTGCCTTATCATTCCATCTTCACCGCGTTTTTTCCTGCCGTTTTGCAGAAAAAAAGCACCCCGTGAACACAAACGCGGTTCACGGGGCACAAAAGGTCGTTAATGCGAAATTACACCTTGAAATTGACGGACTGATCGCCCTGCTCGCTCTTGCCGAAAACGTAGTCCTTACCGGGCAGAATCGCGTTGAGCAGAATGCCGACCAGAGAAGCCACAGCCAGGCCGGACAGGCTCACGCTCGCGCCGAAGAGCTGGAAGGTGATCGCGCCGCTCACGCCAGCCGCCGTGTCGCAGCCCAGCGCGCTGGAGAAGTTGATGCCCAGCGCCAGCGCGATAATCAGCGCAGCGATAATCACGTTGCGGCTCTTGGTGAAGTCCACCTGATTTTCCACCACGTTACGCACGCCCACGGCGGAAATCATGCCGTAGAGGATGAGGGACACGCCGCCGATGGTTGCCGCCGGCATGCAGGAAATGAGCGCCGCAAACTTCGGGCAGAAGGAGAAGATCACCGCCAGCACCGCCGCCATG
>CAZGKQ010000175.1:0-3626 GCA_964526125.1 uncultured Faecalibacterium sp. | reverse complement strand
CCCTTTGGCCGCGTCCGCAGACGCGGAATCCCTTTAGCAAGGAAAAAATCTGTTTTGAGTTATCGACAACTCCATTCTAACTCTTTCCCGGAGTTCTGGGGGCTTTCCGGTCGCCCCCAGACCCCTTCGGCAGCCGCCTTCGATAGAGTAGATTCGATGGAGTAGAATTTTCTTGCTGGGAAAGGCGGATTTTTTTCATCAAGCGACGCAAAAAAGAGAGAAGCCGCAGCATCAGGCTACAGCTTCTCCCGAAAAATATCAATTCAGATGCTTTCGGCTGTCCGGATGAATCAGCCGGAAATCTTCAGCACTCCGGCATCCACCGACGGGGTGCCGATGCTGCTGTTCTCAAACGTCAGGTCATTGCCCACGGCACGGATGTTTTTGAGCACCTCATAGAAATTCCCGGCCACGGTAATCTGCTCCACGGCGCGGCCGCGCTGGCCGTTTTCCACCGTGTAGCCCTTGCTGAGCAGGCTGAAGTCGCCGCTGTTGGGGTTCGCACCGGCGTGCAGACCGGATAGCTCGGTAATCACCAGACCGTCGCCCAGGTCGGCCATCAGTTCTTCCAGCGTCTTTTCGCCAGCCTGAAGGTAGAAATTCGTCGGGCGGACAAAAATGCTGCCGCCGGAGCGTCCGGCATTGCCGGTGGTTTCAACGCCCTGCTTGCGCGCCGTCTTGCGGTTGTGCAGCAGCGTCACCAGCTTGCCGGCGTCCACCACCTTCTTCATCCGGCAGGCGCTGCCTTCGCCGTCGAAGGTGCTGGTCGCCAGACCGCCCTTCATCAGCGGATCGTCAATCAGCGTCACCACTTCGGAAGCCACCATTTCGCCCTCACGGCCAGCCATCAGGGACAGGTTCTGCTGCGCTTTCTGGGCGGAGAAAACACCCCAGAAGGTTTGCAGCAGGCTCTGCATGGCTTCGTGGTGGAAAATCACGCGGTATTCCCCCGTGGGAACCGGCGATGCGTTGAGCTGCGACACGGTATTTTCCACCGCGCCCTTCGCCACCG
This sequence comes from uncultured Faecalibacterium sp., assembly GCA_964526125.1. Taxonomy (GTDB): domain Bacteria; phylum Bacillota; class Clostridia; order Christensenellales; family Aristaeellaceae; genus UBA11524. The sequence continues at coordinate 2,614 of CAZGKQ010000175.1, read as the reverse complement.
CCTCGGCGGAAAGGTCAGCGAAGCGATACGCCACCGCAGACTTGCCGTTGGAAGCGACCGAATCGCCTTCTTTGGCCAGAATGGACGCAAACGCCGCAAAGTAGCTGCCATCGTTATGCAGATTCAGGCCGAAGCTGTTGCGCAGCGTCTCCTCGTTGCGGCTGGACATCAGCACCGTGCCGGGCACCTTCACCACGCGCGGATCCGCCTTGGCTGCCAGCGCCTCAATCTCCAGGCACCGGGCGATTTTGTCTTCCGCCGGGGTGGTCGCCACATCGTTGTCCACCTTTTCCAGCGTCGGATAGGACGCTTCACCGGCAAAAATTTCGTCCAGCTCGTCGTTTTCCAGCAGGGCGGCGGCTTCCTTCACGCCGTCAATCAGCTGCGCCACGGCATCATCATCAAACGCCTCGGTGGATGCTTCGCCCATGCGGCCATTGACCATGCCGCGCAGGGACACGCTGCGCCCCGTGCTGACGCTGTAGTCGTTGATTTCGCCATCCAGCGCGCCAACGCGGAAGTCTTCGCTGCCGTTATAATAGACCTCTGCCGGTTCAATGCCAGCCGCCTTGGCCGCCGCCAGCACCTTGTCCAGAAATTCGTTCATGTTCATGTTTTTCTCCTCCTTGCGCTTAGCGGCCACCCACGGTCATGCTGCTGACGCGGATCATCGGCTGTCCCACATCGGTGGGAACGCTGCCGCTGCGCGAGCCGCACATGCCCTGCGCCAGTTCCAGATTTTTGCCCACGCGGTCAATCTTCATCAGGATTTCGCTGCCGCGCCCGATCAGGGATGCGCCGCGCACCGGATGGACAATCTTGCCGTCCTTGACCAGATAGGCCTCCGCGACGGAGAAGTTGAACTCGCCCGTGGCCGGATTCACCGAGCCACCGCCCATTTTGCGCGCGTACAGGCCATCGCCCATGGACGCAATGATTTCGTCATTTTCGTCCTGACCGGCGGCGATGTAGGTGCTGCGCATGCGGCTGGTGGGCGCGTAGGCGTAGCTTTCGCGGCGCGAGGAGCCGGTCATGGGATGATTCATCCGGCGGCTGCCAAGGCGGTCGACCAGATAGCTCTTCAAAACGCCGTTTTCAATCAGCACCGTGCGCTGGGTGGGCATGCCTTCATCATCGACGTGAATGCTGCCCCAGTTGTTCGTGATGGTGCCATCGTCGATGGCGGTCACGCAGGGCGCGGCAATCTGCTGGCCGAGTTTGCCGCAGAATTCGCTCACGCCAATGCCCACGCTGGTCGCTTCCAGCGAGTGGCCGCACGCTTCGTGGAAAATCACGCCGCCGAAGCCATTGTCAATCGCCACGGGCATCACACCGGCCGGGCAGACCGGCGCATGCAGCATCGTCACGGCCTGTTTGGCCGCCATTTCGCCGCACGCATCGGGATTGACGCGCTCATCAAACAGCTCAAAGCCCATCGACGCGCCGGGGGCTTCGCTGCCGGACTGATTCTCCGTGCCGTTGCTGGCGATGGCGTTGACGCGCAGACGCGTCTGCACGCGGCGGTCGGTCACGAACGTGCCTTCCGTGTTGCAGATGCACACATCCTGCACATGATCATGATACCCTGCGACGACCTGCACAATTTCCGTCGACACACGGCGCGCCGCAGCTTCCGCCGCGCGGATTTTTTCCGCCTTCACGTCGGCCTTCACATCGGTGGGCAGCAGGCGGATTTCCTCCGGGCGCGCGGCATCCCACGCCTTAAAGGGCTGCACGATACAGCCCGTGCCACCGCGAACGGCTGCCGCGGCCTGACGCGCGCAGTTCATCAGCCCCTCGCGGCTGGTATCGTTGGTATAGGCATAAATGACATTCGTACCGCTGAAAACGCGCACACCAGCGCCATGTTTCCGGCTGGTGGAAGCTTCCTGAAGTTTCCCCGTATGCATGGAGATTTCATGATCGATACGGTTTTCCATGAAAATTTCTGCAAAATCACCGCCGGTACGGACTGCTTCCTGCAATACCTCCCGTGCTACATTCTGATCGAGCATTGTTCTTCATCCTTTCCGGCTATTGATACAGCCTGTTTCCATTATACTGTTTTAATACCGCTTTGTACAGCCACTGTCGGGATAATCCGAACGCTTTGGATTATACTCATGGTATAGTTTCTGTTTTTTCTTTGTTTTTTCAAAGAAAAAATGAAAAAAGCATGCTGCGGTTGGCGCAACATGCCTGAAAGTGTTCATTGTAATTTTTTAGCTGCGGCAAAAGCCAACTCCAGTAGTGGCTCCGAAGGTTTCCAAAGGGCGACCGGAAAGCCCTTTGGTCGCGTCCGCAGACGCGAAATCCCTGCGTAAGGAGAAAATGTTGTTTTTGAGTTGTTGACAACTCCATTATTGGCTTTTTCCGGAATTCTGGGGGCTTTCCGGTCGCCCCCAGACCCCTTCGGGGTCGCCTCCCATGAGGCAAAGTCTGCCTTGTTAGTGGAAAATCTGTTTTGAGTTGATGACAACTCCATTATTGGCTTTTCCCGGAGTTCTGGGGGCTTTCCGGTCGCCCCCAGACCCCTTCGGCGGTCGCCACCGTGGGGGGCGAAATCAATCAAGATACCCCTTGAACTGCTCCTGCCCCACGCCGTCCACGGTCA
>CAZGKQ010000174.1:0-3629 GCA_964526125.1 uncultured Faecalibacterium sp. | reverse complement strand
GCAAAGTCAATGCTGTCTGCGTCGCCGCCAATCGCCATCAGGAATGGCCGCGCGCACAGCCCCAGCACAAGGGAATAGACCGCGGCCATCACCAATGCGCCGCGCACAGCCAGCACAAAAGCCCGTCTGGCTCTGTGCGGATGGTTTTCACCTATGGCCCTTGTAATCACGCTGGAACCGCCAATGCCGAACAAATTGGCAATGGCCGTCATGATGTTATAAACAGGCAGACACAGCGAGATGGCCGCCACTGCCGCTGCATTGTCAGTCAAGCCGACATACCATGTGTCTGCCAGATTGTAGATGACGGTAATAATCTGGCTGATAATGGTGGGAATGACCATCGTGGCGACGGCCTTCGGGACAGGCGCCTCCGCATAAATCTGTTTTTCCCGCAGTGCTATTTCCGATTCCTCGTTGATTTTCGCTTCCATACCCTTATCCGACCTTTCCTCGAAAATTCCTACGCTATTATAGGACTTTTTTCCACAAAGTCAATCCATTCGGCGCATTTTTTCAAGATTGGATATTTTTCAGGCTTCGGAACGCATCACATATCGGTAAATCAAGTCTGCAATCAGCTCCACGTCGTCATGGCATTCACCCTCCACCCACTGCGTAATGATTGCCATCATCCCGTGCACATAGAAGGTCAGCATGTAGACCCGTTCTTTTTCCGGCACCTGAAAGCGGTTCAGAATCGGCGTAAAGACATTCTGGAAGAGCTGCGCATACACTTCGTCCAGCCGCAGCAGACTCGCGTGCCGCAGCGCCGTCCGGAACAGGCGCTTATGCTGGCGGATGTAGGTCAGATACGGCAGCAGATAGGGCGGCGTGACCAGATACAACTCATCCAGCGGACAGGTCGCCATGTGCGCCATCATTTCTGCTGCTTCCGGCTTCATGTGCTCCTGAAAGTGTGCATTCAGATAGGTCACGCTTTCCGACAGCAGGTCATCCATCGTCTCGTAGTGCAGATAAAACGTGGAGCGGTTCACCTGCGCCTGCTCGCAGATTTCCTTCACCGTGATGTAGGCGAATTCCTTCTTTTCCAGCAGCTGCAGGAGCGCTTCATCCATCCGCCGCGCTGTATTAAAGTATTTGCTTTCGGATCGATTCATGCGTCTCCCTCCTCCAACAGGCGCTTCGGCGCAGCATCAGCACCGCACAGGCGATCACGCAAACCTCCACGCCAGCGCCGGTCAGCGCGTTCATCAGCTGCCGATATCCTTCCCCCTGTTCAGAGAAGCGGCCAATCAGCGCCGTTTGCAGCCCCAGAATGGACATCATGGCAGACACAAAATTCAGCACCCGGGCGGCGGAAAAAATCGGGCTTTCCTCCCTCCGGAATCGAATCAGACCACTGATGGCCATCCCCAACGCCACAAAAGCTTCCAACGCCGACAGATAAATCAGCGTGCCCGGATAGGAATATGCTGCATCCGTGTAGACCATCAGCACGATCATGCCGCCCATCGGGCAATTCAGCAGCATCAGCAGCCAGGCAATGCGGCGGTAACATGGCTGCTCCGGTCTTTGCCGTTTTCGGCTGAAAATCAGATAGGCGCGCATTGCGCCCAGCACGCCGTGATACGCCGCCATCGACAGCAGCCAGTGCGATGCGCACCACAGCCCAAGGATCATGCGGAACAGGGCATTCAGGCCGTTCAGCGCCATGCCCTGATACAGGCTCACCGTGCGGCGGAACGTCCTGTCCGCCCGATAGCGCTGCACCCACGGCGAAGCCTTCAGGCGCTTCACATGGTGCTTCACCCGTTGCGCTGCTCTGCTCATTTTTCGCTGATTTCCCTTGCCAGTTCAATGATCTCAAATGCATACTTCTGCTTGCCCTTTTCCAGCAGACGCTTATAAATGGGATAATTCACCCCGACACCGGCCATGCCCAGCACACCCAGCACAATGCCCAGCGCCACCATTCCCACCGTGCCGCCACCAATCACCTTCATGGACAGGCACATGCCCAGACCAAACAGCAGCGTCATGGCAATGCCGAAAGTGTAGGCAAAAATGTTGGCCGGTGCTTTGGCTTTGGCGTCCAGCTTGCGCAGCGCAACCACTTTGGAATCGTCCTTGGGCGCATACTCGTTGGCGAGCTGCTCCGCATAAATCTTGTCCGTGTTCATTGAAAAATTCCTCCTCAATCATCGTGTTTGTCATCTGACACGGGTATTGTACCGCAATTTCCCCCAAATCGGAACAACAGCCACCGCTTTTTCTGTTGATTTCAGAAAATCTGTTTCTCCCTCTTGACAATCCTCCTGTCCTGGTGTATTATACATATGAACAAGTGCTCATTCGTTTGTTTTGAGAGATGTTCACACCGACCTTCGTGGCCGATGACTGATTCAGCCCATTCCGCAAAGAAAGGTTGTGTCCGCAATGAAGCAATCCTGGTCCCTTGACATTGACTGCCCCAACTGCGCCGCCAAGTTGGAGCGTGCCCTGCAAAAACTGCCGGGCGTGGAACATGTGACTGTCAACTACGTTCAGAAGCGCCTGACGCTGGAAGCATCAGATGACTGTTTCGAATCCGTTCGACTGGCTGTGGCACAGAAAACGCAGGAAATTGAGCCTGATGCGCAGATTTTCTTTGACGAGGCTGCCCATGCGTCGGAAAAGGCCTGTCATCACGGCGAACACTGCACCTGCGGCCATGAGCATGCCCATCACCACGAGCACGATGACCATGACCATGCCGATGCACACGATCATGCGCATCATCACGATCATCATGAGTCTTCGCACGGCCACACGCACGACCACGCCCACAGCGAGGCCGGAGAGGGACGCACGCTGCTGCTGCGCGTCGCCCTGGCGGTGGTGCTGGGCGTGCTTGGCTTTGTCTGCAAGGCGCGTCTGGGCGAGACGCATTTTGTCACAGTGCTGCTTTTCCTCGCAGCTTATCTGACGGCCGGCTATGACGTGCTGTGGCGCGCCATCTGCAACATCCGCCGCGGTGAAGTGTTTGATGAAAACTTTTTGATGACGGTAGCCTCCATCGGTGCCATGTGCGTGGCAGAATTCGCTGAGGGTGTGGCCGTCATGGTGCTTTACCAGCTCGGCGAATACTTTCAGGACAAGGCGGTGGACAAGAGCCGCCGCTCCATCACGCAGCTGATGGACATTCGCCCCGATTATGCCAATCTGGTGGATGGCAGTCAAACGCGCCGCGTCGCGCCGGAAACAGTTCAGCCGGATGACGTGATTCTGGTCAAACCAGGCGAAAAAATTCCGCTGGACGGCACGGTGCTGGAAGGCGAATCGAGCCTGAACACGACTGCCCTCACCGGCGAATCACTACCGCGTGACGTTCACATCGGCGATGCGGTTCTCAGCGGCTGCGTCAATCTTTCCGGCGTGCTGAAAGTGCGCGTCACGGCTCCCTATGGCGAATCGACCGTCGCACGCATTCTTCATCTGGTGGAATCTGCCGGGGATGCCAAGGCGAAAACGGAGCGCTTCATCACCCGGTTCAGCCACATCTACACCCCGGCCGTCTGCCTGTTGGCGCTGGCGCTGGCGATTATCCCCAGCCTGTTTGACGGCAACTGGGTTCAGTGGATTTACACGGCGCTGACGCTGCTGGTGATTTCCTGCCCGTGTGCGCT
>CAZGKQ010000173.1:0-3640 GCA_964526125.1 uncultured Faecalibacterium sp. | reverse complement strand
CGAGGAGAGGAAGAAATCAGTCCTCGTCATCCGCCTGTTCATCATCATTGAGCTTCAAGGTGGCAATTTCCATCAGCTTGGCTTCCAGCTTCTGATCCTCCACGGGAAGGAACTCCTCCAGCACCTCGCCGGATTCGTCCGTTGTCTCGACGATCTTCATCACATAGCAGCTCACCTCGGCTGCGTCTGCGTCGTCCTCGATGGAGTCGGTCAGAATGGCGTATTCCTCACCGTTGTAGAAGAAGTAGTCAATGATTTTGAAGAGGAGCGTGTTGCCTTCCTCGTCAGTCATTTCAATCATGTCTTCGGCCATGTCCTCCACCAGTTCGTCCTGGTTATCAACCTCGCCGGTCATGAATGTTGTCTGCTTGTCGTCCATTTGCTGTAGAACCATCCTTTGGCGCTCATCTGCGGAGCGCATCAGTCAAAGAGACTGTCACTTTATGCTCTGAATGAAATGGAAGACATGGCCTTGACTGCCTGATGCAGCACGCTCATGGAATGCTGTTCGTCACAATTCAATGGTAACGCCTCCTTTTCTTTCCGGCCGTCGCGTCTCCGCGATGCCTCTTGCTGCCGCTCGCCGGCGGCCTCTCTCTCTTTGCATCTTTATTATACACGAAACCTGCCCAAAATACAAGAGGTCAGCGAAAAGTTTTGGCGTTGACTTTTGCTGACCTCCTGTGGTATAATGATTTTATTGGGGCTTTTTCTTCAGCTTTTCTTTCGTGCCATCCGGGTGCTGCACATAGGTATTCTCCAGAATCAGACGCATATTTTCGCGGAAGCCGTCCAGATACTCCTGGCGCAGCGCCGCATGTTCTGCCGCTTCCGCCTCCGTCAGGCCGGTGGCCTTTTTTTTGCGTGCCAGTTCGTTGATTCGGTCGATTTTTTCCTTTTCCATGGCGAATAGACTTCCTTTCCGTATTCAAGCAGTTCAAACAGTTTTTGAAAGAGGGGGGATCCGGTGGATCAGCTGATTTCCGACAGCTTCCGCAGGCGCAATCCGCAAAGGGCAATGACCGCCAGCACCAGCGCCATCAGCGAGTAGGCCAGCAGGGGTTCACCCAGGCGATCTACCGCAAATTCCATCCCAATCCCAATGCCAATGCACGCTACCGTTATCCCCCAACACCACAGAAAACGTCCCTTCCGCACGCCCTGCCGCACAAGACGCACCGTCCAGCAGCTCATCGCCGCCACCGCCAGCACAATCGCGCCAATCTGGCTGATGCGCACAAAGTGAATCACAATCATGTGCGCGTCATTCCGCAGAGATTCCAGCACCACCTGCATGCAGCCATACAGCAGCAAAAACAGCAGCATCGTGTCGCCGGAAGTATGCTTCTTCCGCCGTGAAAGGGGCAGCACGACCAGCAGCACCACCGCCGCGATGGCCTCATAGCACCAGACGGGATGGCAGCCATCCGCTCCCTGCCCCAGAAAAGCCAGGAAAGGCGTGGCGATGGTTTTGCCCATGCCCATGCCGTTGCCGAAGAATCCCTCGGCGAGCCGCTCCGTCAGGATGGCCAGCGGCGCACCCAGCGCCACACCGTCCATCAGCACGCCCAGCGGCTGGTGGAAGAAACGCGCGGATATCAGCGCCGCCAGCAGCACGCCCAGCAGCGCGCCCAGCAGCGACGCACCACCGTCCCAGAAGTGGAGCATCAGCACCGGATTTTCCAGCGTGTGGAGGTAATAGGGAATGTTGGAGAGCGCAAACAGCAGCCGTGAAAGCACAAACGCGCACACACAACCCAGCGCACAGAAGGTGATGAAGCAGCGATAGGGCAGCGCATGACGGCGCGTGTGGCAGAAGCACACGGCAAACAGCAGCAGCAGCGAGAGCGCCGCGCAGGCACCAAAGGGCGTAATCAGGCTCATTGTGCATCCTCCGCGGCAGGAACAGCGGTGGCAAAGTAGATGATGTCTGAAACGCTGCGTTCCGCCTTGACCGTCTTTTCGGAGTAGTTTTCGCCGCCGAACCACATCAGGGCGCTGTTGCCGCCATCCAGATTGTAGGCGATAGTGCAGCCCTGCGCAGCCATGAACTCCGCCAGTTCAGCGCAGGTGCAGCCGTCGGAATCCTTGCGGCGGCCATCGACCACCACCAGCAGATATTCCTTTTCGCCCAGCTGACCAATGGCGCAGCGCGGCTCATCGGCAAAGACGTTGTATTTGTTTTTGTAGTAGTCGGGAATTTCGCAGACCTGGCCGTCCACCACCAGCGCCGGACCGAAGTTGAAGACGTTGGGGTAAGTGACCTCCTCGGAGGAAAGCAGCGCCTTCAGCTCATCCGCGTCGGACTTGAAGATGATGTGGAAGTCGCCGTTGCTGTCCACCAGCAGCATGTCGCGCTGCTTCGAGGGCTTTTTGCGGAAGACCTCATTCATACGCACCACATAGCCGTAATCATCGCCGCCGAAGAAGTCGCCGCCGATGGCGACCACGGCATTATGCTTTTCCGCAATGGCGGAAATCTTGTTGTTCGTCTTGGCCTTGGGGTGATTCAGCCCCGTGCGGAACTGGCTTGCGTCGGCAATCTTGACGCGCGACACGTTGTAGACGGCATCGCCCACGGTTTCGCGCCACATGGTGACGGTCAGGGATTCATCCTGATACCCCTGAAGCACGCCGTTCTCCACATCTTCAGCGATGTAGGCGGAAGGGTCGGGGACATAGCCGGTGGCGGAAAGCTCCATCGGCAGCGGCTCAATGGCCGTCTCCTCGCACAGCGCCGGAGTCAGCAGCAGGAGCAGGGAAAAAAGCAGGGAAAGCAGCTTACGCATAAAGAATTCCTCCTTCTGAATCATCATCAGGGCATCAGTCAAAAAGGAAGGCGTAGTCATCGTCTTCGGAGTAGCTTTCATTCATGTAGGTTTCTCGAGCCTCGTCGGTAATGGCCGGGGAAGGAATCGCGGCGGCATAGCCGATGAGCAGCACGGCGGCCAGCAGCGTCAGCAGAAAATCAGGCAGATGCTTGCGCATATCAGGCTTGTTCCTCCTTTTTGTCTGTTGGGGCGGCCTGTGCGAAAATCCAGCGATTCTGGATGCGGTAGTTGACCAGATACAGCAGGGTATCCACCAGCATCTTGGGCAGCACCACCAGCACGCCGTGGAAAACATGCAGGTGATCCAGCAGCGACACGCAGCAGTTGGACACGAAAATCGTCATCAGGCAGAGCAGCGCGTATTTCAGCGCGGTTTTCGCGGTATTCTGCTTAAATTTGAACACGAAATTCCGGTTGAGCAGGAAATTCAGCGGTGCGGAAACCAGCCGTCCGGCAAAGCCCCCGAACTGAATCGCCACATCCGAGGAGAGCATCAGCAGCGGATCATCCAGCCAGAAGCGCACCAGATTCGCCACCAGATTATCCACCACAAAGCAGATGATGGACGACCCGGCGTAAAGCAGGAAATTCCCCAGAATCACCTTATAGATGCGATAGCTGTCGCGGATGGGGTGGAAGTGCGTCCCGGCGTTTTCGTTTTCATACACCGTTTCGATTTCGATGGGAATCATCGGCAATTTAGCGCGTGCACAGGCAATGAGCACCTGCATCTCATATTCAAAGCGGTCGCCCTTGACTTCCATCATCATGGGCAGATCCTGCATGCAGAAGGCGCGCAGCCCCGTCTG
>CAZGKQ010000172.1:1981-3643 GCA_964526125.1 uncultured Faecalibacterium sp. | reverse complement strand
TCGTCCACGCCCCAAATCAGATGATGATGAATGTCAACTAACACTTCGCACGTTCTCCGCCCGCTTATTGGCTGTCCTTGCCCGACTTTTTATAGTAACCCGTGGTGTAATGGCTGTAATACGCCTTGTTGTAGTACTTCTTCGCGCTCAGCGCATCGAAGTTGACCTTGTTGATGATGCAGCCCAGAATCGGAGTACCGGAGCGCTCCATCTGATGCTTGCATTCCGCCACCTCGCGCAGGCGCGTGTGATTGTACTCCGTCACCAGCACGCTGCCGTCGCAGCAACGGGCAATTTCCGCCGCGTCGATGACCATGCCGATGGGCGGCGCGTCGATAATCACCATGTCGAAGCTTTCCGACAGCACCTGAAGCATCTGGTCAAAGTAGGGCGAGTCAATCAGCGAGACCGGGTTCACCACGTCATGGCCGGAAGGAATCATGCACAGGCCATACACGTCCGTCTCGTAGATGGCGTCGTTCAGGTCGCACTGGCCGGACAGGAAGTGCGCCAGACCCTGGCCTTCCCCTTCCAGCTCAATCTTGTAGCGCTGCACCAGGAAGGAGCGGCGCAGGTCAGCATCCACCATCACCACACGGCGGCCGCGGCGCGCCATGTTTTCGGCAATGTGCATGGTCATCCAGCTTTTGCCCTCGCTCTGGGTGTTGCTGGTAAACACAATCTTCCGCTTTTCGTTGCCGATAAAGGCCAGATTGGTGCAGATGGAGTTGAGTGCCTCTTCCCCGGCATAATCAAGGGGGTAGTGCTTATGAATCAAAGCCTTTTTCATTTTCCGCTCTTCCCCTTTCCGTTCTGATCCTGCTTGGGCTGTTCCTGCGCTTTGGCAGATGCCTGTTCTTTCTGATTCTGCTGAATTTTCGGTGTCGAATGCGTGTGGCCGCGGCGATTGTTGCGGTCTTCCTTCTGCACCGGCATCATGCCCAGCGTCGCCAGACCCAGCTGCTTCTCCAGCCGCTCCGCATTGCGGATGCGGTCATCCACCAGGAACTGCACCACCACAATGCCGCACGCCAGCACCAGACCGGCCATGAAGCCCAGCATCACATTCTTCGTCTTACTGGGAGAAGAGGGGCTGGTGGCCAGCTGCGGCTCCTCAAAGATGGTGGGCATTTCCATGTCCATCTTGGCGGCGATGAATTCTCTGGCCACCTGCGCGTAGGTCAGCGCCATGTCCTTGGCTTCCTGCGCATCGGTGCTCGTCACGGTGACGCTGAGGATGCGCGTGTCGCTCAGGTTGGCGACGGACACCATCGAACCGAGCTGCTGATAGGAATAATCCAGATTCAGGCGACGCTTGACCATTTCATGCACATGCCAGTTGTCAAACACCTGCATGTAGTCCGAGGCCAGCGCATTCCCCAGCTGAATCTGGGACAGGTTGATGGACGTGCTGCTGCTGTTGAGCACATACAGCTTGGCCGTCGCCTGATATTTGGGCGTCATCAGGAAGATGGTGGCTGCCAGCATGATACCGGCACCCAGCACCGCCGCCGCAATGATATACCAGATCTTATCCAGCAGCCGGTAGAACAGCTCGATCAGATCAATGGTCGTTTCTTCATCGTTATCGTTCTGATGGTTCTGCGGCACATTTACCCGCTGCGCCGCCTGATTGTTCAGTTCCATGCGTACCTCCAGATT
>CAZGKQ010000172.1:0-1881 GCA_964526125.1 uncultured Faecalibacterium sp. | reverse complement strand
CCGGCATCCAGCGTGTTGCTGTGGTCAATGACCATGCCCATGCCGTTCAGCAGCCGGTTGACGTTGTTGATGTCCGCCCGGAGCATGTCCGTCAGCTGGGCTTCGAGGCTGTCCATGTAGATGCGCTGGCGTGCCATGCGCGCCTCGTTGGTCGGCTCCGTCGTGTTGTAGCGGTAGCGCGTGAAGTACTCCGCCTGCATGCCGGTCAGCGTGACCGTTTCGCCACCCTTGAGCGACGGATCAATCGCCAGCAGGTCATCATTGGGGATGGTCACCGTCACGCCGCCCACCAGTTCGTTGAGCTTATTGATGCCGCTGATGTCCATGCTGATATAGCAGTCGATCTGCGCGCCATCGTTCTGGCCGCTGATCTTCATCAGGTTTTCCACCGCCCAGATGGTGTTGCGGTTGTTTTCCTCCCGGGAGCGACCGTAGGCGTGAGAAAGGCAGATCTGCATTTTCCGCGTCCCGGCATCCAGACCGTTGACATTCACCAGCTTAATCTGCGTCATCGTATCGCGGTCAAACTGCAACTGATGAATCTGGTGGTTCACATGGTCAAACACCAGCAGCAGCAGGAAGTCCGCCTGACCGCCCAGATGATACGCCGTGGCTGCATCCTCGTTAATCTGGCCGTTGTCGTAGTGATCGTAGCCGATCAGCAGCATGGTGGTCAAATCCGCGGCCGGACGTGCCAGATACTCTTTGCCGTCCTCCGTCCGCGACGGAAGGAAGCTGAAGGTATCCGCCACCGCCATGGGAATCAGCAGCAACATGCACGTCAGCAGCGAAAGAAGTCTTCGCCATCGTCTGGTCATTCGTCATTTCCCTTTCTGTATCGCATGCGTTGCATGTTTTTTTCCGCATTGCATGCCCTTCGACCTGCGTTCTCCGCAAACCGATACAATTTACAGTATACGACAAACCGGGGTGTTTGTCAACATCCATCGTGGCGTTCTTCGTGCATTTTCCGGGCACGGCGGCAAAAAAGTCCCCCCGAAAAATCAGGAGGACTTTTCCAGTCGGACAAACGACCTTTTCCGCCTGAAGTTTCGGGCAGGAAAAGACTTTTTTTCAGCGCACGCCCTTGTCGTAGGGAATGCCTTCCGCCTTCGGGGCACGGCTGCTCTTGGAGGTAAAGGCCAGCACCACCAGCGTAATGATATAGGGCAGCAGACGGTACAGATGCGCGCTGATTCCAATTTCCTTGAGCATGTAGATGCCGTCGCCATTCAGGTCCAGCGAGCCGTAAGAAGCCGCCACACACTTGAACAACCCGAACAGCAGCGCCGCACCGGCAATCGTCAGCGGCTTCCAGTTGCCGAAAATCATCACCGCCAGCGCCAGGAAGCCGAAACCGGCCACGTCGCCATTGGAGGAGCAGTTTGCCGTGGTGATGGCATACACGCAGCCGCCGATACCGGCCAGCGCGCCGGAAATGCCCACACCGGCATAGCGCATGCGGAACACGTTGATGCCCAGTGAATCGGCCGCCTGGGGATTTTCGCCGCAGGCACGCAGCCGCAGACCAAACTTCGTCTTGTACAGCAGGATGGACAGCACGATGAACAGCAGGATGCACACATAGGTCACCGGATACACCTTGTCCACAAACGCCTGTCCCAGGAAGGACATGTTGTCCTTGCGGCCATAGCCGAAGAGCGCCTTTTTGAGCATGAACCAGCTGGCGCTGTCGCCGGAGGCCATGTTCATGGTCTTCTGGTTGACCAGAATGCGGATGAAGAACAGCACCAGCGCCGGAGCCAGCAGGTTCAGCGCCGTGCCGCCAATGGTCTGGTCAGCACGGAGGTTAATCGCCGCGAAGGCCAGCAGCATCGCAAACAGTGCGCCCATGATGGCCGAAGCCAGCAGCACCAGCAG
>CAZGKQ010000171.1:0-3656 GCA_964526125.1 uncultured Faecalibacterium sp. | reverse complement strand
CAGATCGCCCACCTGAATGGTGACGGTGATGTTCTGATACTCATCGCTCCAGGCGGTGTCGATTTTCGTCACAATGCCATAGAGACGCTGCGTCTCTTCCAGCGCCAGACCAGCTTCCAGAGAGTAAGCCGCCGCCACGATCTCCTCGTAGCTCAGGCCTTCCAGAATCATGGCCGCAGGCACCTTGTGATTGAAGGAAACGCTCAGCGTTTCACCGGCAGCATTGGCCAGCGTCGCGGTCAGAACGTAGTTCACTTCTTCCGGATTCTTCTCATCCACATCAATGGTGACCATCTTGTTGTCACCGGGGATGATCTTGATGGTGTCGCTGTCCGTAGTCCAGGTGATGGGGAATTCGATGCCGCCGATGTTGATCACGCCAACCACTTCGTAGTCGCTCATGGTCGTCTCCGGCAGATCCTTGTACATCATGAACAGGTAGGTCTTGGCCGCCGCCAGATCTTCATCCGTGGTTTCCGCCACGCTCACGCAGGTCAGGCACATGGCCAGCAGCATGAGAATCGCAAGGAACTTCTTCATGTTTTTTTACTCCCTTTCCTGATAGTTATGCAATCTTATGGTGCAAAAGTGATGGCATCCACCGTGTAGGCGCGAAGCTCAGGCGTACCGTCCCATTTTTCCACAAAGCCGCGAATGGAAGCGATGGTGCACCCCGGCAGCGCATCCGCATCATCCAGCAGGGGCGTGCGAATGACAAGCGTCAGTCCATCCTCGCTGATGCAGGTGAGCAGCAGTCCGGTGGGCGTGCCACTGTCGTCCGTCAATTCCTGCACCTGTTCAACCGTCAGCGCCTGCATTTCAATGCTGGACGCTTCCGTTGCGGAGGCGTAGGGAAGTGTGAGGACGGTACCATCCTCCTCGGTGAGCGTGACGGTGCTTTCCAGCAGCGTATGTGCCTCCGTCAGCGGATACCCCGGCGTATGACCTTCGCTGAGCAGCTGAATGTTGCCGGGATCTTTGGGCTTCATCATGCGGTAGGTCAAATCGGACACCTGATACTGGTCGCCAGCCTCATAGTACTGCACCGTGCCCACGATGCGCACTTCGTTGCCGGGTGTCAGGATGCTCAGTCCCTTGCCGCTCAGCCCGTAGCCGTAGTAGACGGAAATGCCGAACAGCAGACCGCTTTCTTCGTCCAGATCCTCCACATACACGGAGTTGCTGTGGTTGACCGTGACAATACCGTTGAAGGCAACCTTCTTGTTCAGATACGCTTCCGGATGGCTGCGCAGCTCGCGGATGGTCAGCTCAATGGCATCGCCGTAGTAGAAATCGGGGTCGGGTTCGCCGGAATACAGGTTCAGCTTCTGCTGGCGTGCCTGTTCCAGCGCATTGGCGCAGGTGCTGCCATACTGGTTGTTGGCGGTGGAATAGGCCTTTGCAAGGCCGTTTTGCAGCAGTTCCAGATTCAGGTTGCGGTAAGGTGCCCCTTCCTCCGGCTGATACCACACCCACACCAGCACGCGGCCACCTGTGGAATCCAGCTCCCAGTGGTCACTGTCAGATTCCAGAATGATGGAGACTGCGTTTGAGAGCTTTTCCCGGGTGAACGCTGCGGCTTTCGCACCGTATTCCTCGATTTTGCCCGTCGTTTCCGGCGTGTTGAGCGCCAGGAAACGCGCCTTCAGGATGCCATCGGCGGAAACGCTTTCCGGCACAAAGAAGTGGACGGTATCGCCATCGACATAGGCTTTGACAGTCGCAGCGGTTTTGGCGGAAATGGAGGACATATTCAGCTGCAAAAGCGCTGTGTAATCCACCATTTCATTTTCCGCTTCTGCGGTGGCCACTGACACGGACGCGCAGAGCATCAGTGTCAGTGCCAGCAGAAGGGAAACAATCTGTTTGCAATTACTCATGTGCTTTCAGGCTGCTTAGATGCCGAAGCCAGCGATGGACTGCTCGCACTTGGTGATCGCGTCGTCGAAACGAGCCTGGATCATTTCGTCCAGCTTCGCATCGTTCTCAGGCTTGCTCAGGTCGAGCATGGCCGCGTCGGTCATGCAGCCGGCCAGCAGCTCGCCAACGCGGCTGCGCGCCTCAGAGGAGCCGGGGAAGGCCGGAGAGGTGTAGTAAGCATCCACCTGCTCCAGGCAGACCTTGGCAGACAGAGCCGCCACGTTGTCGCCACCATTGGCGTTGGCGATGAAGTCCGCATACACTTCATTGTTCGCAACGGACTTGATGACCGGCACATAACCGGAAGCCATGGAGAATTCAGCCTGGAATTCCACATTGCTGGTCAGGTACTTGACGAACAGCCAGGAAGCAGCGACTTCCTGCGCATTGGCCTTCTTGAAGATGCACAGGCTCGGACCCTGAGAGATGACCTTGGCATTGTCGGGATCAGCCTGCGGAATGGTGGTGATGCCCACTTCGAAGGGGTAAGTGCCGTCAGCACCCTTGGTGGGACGCTGATGCGTTGCACCGGCGGAGGAGCCGATGGACATGTAGCTCTTGATGCCGGAGTCAGACACGAACAGACCGGAGGTGTAGCTGCCGTAGATGGTCTGGGTGGTGACATACGCCTGGTTGTACCAGGTGGCGAAGCGCTTCACGAACGCACGGTTTTCCGCCGTGTTGAACAGGAAGTGGTCGCCAGTGGCACTGGTATAGGGGGTATTGAGCTGCTCCGTCATGGTGATGAACCAGTTGTTCTCGGAGTCATAGCCCAGCGGAATGCAGGCCGGGTCAATTTCGGTGATCTGCTCGCACAGCTTCTCCAGATCGTCCCAGGTCTTGGGCAGTTCCAGACCGTTGGCATCGAAGACGGTCTTGTTGTAGTACAGCACTTCGGTGGACTTGCTCATCGGCAGGGTGTACATCTTATTGTCGCCAAACTGACGGCCTTCCTCGTAGTAGGCTTCAATGTAGTCCGCCTTCTGCTCGTCCGTCAGGCCGAACACTTCGGTGGTGCCATCGGCGCGGGTCACAACAGCCGTGCTGTCGATGTAGGCATCCAGCGTCTGGACGGCACGCGCCAGGTTGTACAGCGCCACATGATCCGGATAGCAGTAGGCGATGTTGGGCTGGTTGCCAACGGTAATCTCCTTGGAGATCTGGTCGCGGACATCGTCATAGCCGCCAACGGAGGTGTAATTGATGTGGATGTTCGGGTAGAGCTTGTTGAACTCGACAATGTAGTTGTCCAGAACCGTGGTCAGGTTGGAACCCATGGTGTGGTAGAAGGTGATGGTCACCTCGCTGCCGTCGTAGGCAACGGGTTCGTCAGCTGTTTCAGCGGTGCTGAAGCAGGCGGTGCAGGCCATCAGCATGGTCAGCGCCATGAGAAGAGAGAGGAACTTCTTCATGATGTGTTTTCCTTCCTTTCTGGTTGTGGGGGAAAATGTTTGTTAAAGGCGGAAATCCGCCGATTAACCCTTGATACCGCTGCGGCTGACACCGGACATGATGTACTTGCGCAGGAAGATGAAGACCAGGAACAGGGGGAACGAAACCATTGTGACCGCAGCCATCTGCACGGGATAGTTCGTTTCGCCTGTAGAGCTGTTGAAGGCATTGCGCAGACCATTGGTGATGAGCTTATGCGCATCGTCATTGGCAACCAGGCGCGGCCAGACGTAGGAGTTCCATGCGCCCATCATCTTCAGGATGGTGATGGAAATCAGCGTCGG
>CAZGKQ010000170.1:0-3807 GCA_964526125.1 uncultured Faecalibacterium sp. | reverse complement strand
TTTCGCAGTCCGCAGGACGGCAGAAGGTCACTTCCAGCTCGTCGCCATGCACTGCCGTGATCTCACCGATACGTTCCATGAGGAAAACCTCCTTGAAAAGAGATGTCCCCATTATACCACAGCTGCAACCAGCCGTCAAATGGTCCGCACCAAAAGAATACCCCATTTTGACACAATTAAAACAGGAAAAGATATTTTGTTGCAGAATTTGTACAGATGCGACGAAAGTGTTGAAATTCCAACCCGACTCGAGTTTGTTCTTTCAGATTTCTGCTGCGTTTTAGAAAATTGGGTTATACTAATTCTCATCTAATCCATAGCATTCGCGCATGTCTTTTCTGTATCGGCCATCACCGGGACAAGCCCGGCGCAGACTACGGCTATTGGCGCAAGCGCCGACAGCGCTAGTCAGGCAAAAGCCTGACCTCATCCCTGGCTTTGTTTCGTTCTGCTCGCGCGTATCTCTAGCACGCCTCGCTGCACTCAACTTTGCCAGAACGAAAAATCTATTGCGCTCTGTGCTATGTTTTAGACGTGAATTGATGTTAAAATGCAACTTCAAGTGTTTATTGTTGCATTTGGCTTGGAAATTCACAAGCTTTCTTTTTGTGATTTTTTCATCCAGACCGGTTGAAAAATGCGCGACCAGAAGGTATAATGAATATGGAAAACTGTCAGGAGGAAAAACGATGTTCACCGGATTCCCGGAAGCGACCATCCAGTTTTTTGCGGACATTCGCTTTCATAACAACAACGAGTACTTCGAGGAGAATCGCGCACGCTATGAACAGGATGTGAAAGCGCCGTTTACAGCGCTGATTGAAGAGTTGGCTCCGGCGCTGCTGTCCATTGATGCGCAGATGGAGCTGCGCCCATATCGTTGCATGGCGCGACTGCGCCGGGATGTGCGCTTCACGAAGGACAAAAGTCCCTTTCGGGATCACCTTTGGGTGCTGTTCCGTCACGCTGGTGAACCACGCGAGGGCAGCGTCAACTACTGGTTTGAACTGACGACTTCCGGCATGAACTGGGGGCTGGGGACGTGGGGTGAAAACCGCCAGATGATGGACGTGCTGCGCAGACGAATCGCGGCCAAGCCAGATGAGGTACGGCAGATCATTAGCCAGTGTCATCTGACGGAGAATTACATGCAGGTGCGCGGCGGCAGTTTCAAGCGGCTGGACGTGCCTTCCACCGTGCCGGAGGAGTTGAAAGGCTGGTATGCCCTTCGGGATGTGTACATCAGCCCGGGAAACACGCAGGATGTGGACGCGCACAGTCCATTGCTGGCGCAGCGGTTGCAGAAGGATTTCCTGAGCCTTTCGCCGATGTATCATCTGCTGCGCGGCGCATATGAAGCCGTTCCGGCAGAAGAAATGGAAAAACTCGTGCAGAAAATGCGACGATAAACGACTGGACACAAGGAGGAAAAAAAGATGGATTGGATGAAGCTCAAAAGTGGCTCGGATGTGCGTGGTACGGCGGTGGGCGAAAATGCGCCCCTGACGGAGCATGTGGCCATGTGCCTTGGCATGGCGTTTGCGCGCTATGTGGCGGAAAAGGTAGACAAGCCGGTGACGCAGGTGACAATCGCCGTGGGGCGCGACAGCCGCATCTCCGGCCCGGCACTGCTTCAGGCGACGGCAGAAGGCATCAGCAAGGCTGGCGCGAACGTGCTGGATTTCGGCATGTGCACCACACCGGCCATGTATATGAGCATCATCACGCCCGGCTTCCAGCCGGAAGGCTCGATTATGATTACGGCCAGTCATCATCCGTATGACAAGAACGGCCTGAAGTTCTTCATGGCGGAAGGCGGCATTGAGGGCGATGTGGTGGCGCAGCTGCTGCGCGAGGCCAGCACGCTGTCGCCGGAAGATGCGCCGATGGCCGGCACGATTGTGCAGAAGCCCTTCCTGCCCGTCTATCAGGAGCAGCTGGCGGAGCGCATCCGTCGTGGGTTGGATACCGATGTGCCCAAGCCACTGTTGGGCTTGCATGTGGTGGTGGATGCCGGTAACGGTGCCGGTGGCTTCTACGCGCACCTGATGGAAGAACTGGGCGCATGGATTGAGGGCAGCCAGTTCCTTGATCCGGACGGCTATTTCCCCAATCACATCCCGAATCCTGAAAATCCGGATGCAATGGCCTCCATTTCTGCCGCGGTGAAGAAGGTGGGCGCCGATCTGGGCGTGATTTTCGACACGGACTGCGACCGTGCCGCCGTGGTGGACGGCGATGGCCGCGAAATCAACCGCAATCGCCTGATTGCACTGATTTCCGCCATCCTGCTGGATGAAAAGCCCGGCGAGACAATTGTGACGGACTCCGTGACCTCCTCCGGATTAAAGAAGTTCATCAACGACTGGGGCGGCGAACATTATCGCTACAAGCGCGGCTATCGCAACGTGATTGACGAGGCGATTCGCCTGAATAAAGAGGGAATCTCCTGTCCGCTGGCCATTGAAACGAGCGGTCACGCGGCGCTGCGCGAAAATCACTTTCTCGATGACGGCATGTATCTGGTGACGGTGCTGATTGTGCGCGCCATGAAGCTCAAGCAGGAAGGCAAGACGCTGGGCAACCTGATTGCTGATTTGAAGGAGCCGGTAGAAAGCCGCGAAATCCGCCTGACCATCACGGCGGAAGACTTCCGCGATGCTGGAAAAGTTGCCATCCAGCAGGTGCTGGATTACGCCAATGCGGCGGAAAACTGGCATATTGCGCCGGATAACCGCGAGGGCGTGCGCATCTCCTTCGACCTGGATGGCGGCATGGACAACGGCTGGTTCCTGCTGCGCCTGTCCGTGCATGATCCGGTGCTGCCCCTGAATGTGGAAAGCGACGTGCCCGGTGGCGTGAAGCAGATGCTGACCAGCCTGCTTCAGGTGCTGCATGGCGTGGAGGGCATTGACCTGTCGCCGCTGGAAAAGGCTGTGCAGGATTGAGGAGAACACCCATGAACGTAGATCATTACCAGCAGGAAGCCATGACCCTGCTCAATCCGGCGCTGACGCAGGAGCAGGTGCTGCAAAATGCGCTGATGGGCTTGTGCGGCGAGAGCGGCGAAGCCATCGACATCATGAAAAAGCACCTCTTTCAGGGACATCCGCTGGACACGGAAAAGCTGAAAAAGGAGCTGGGCGACGTGGCGTGGTATCTGGCGGAAGCCGCACAGGGGCTGAGCGTGCCGCTGAGTGAAATCATGCAGGGAAATCTGGATAAGCTTCATCAGCGCTATCCGGACGGATTTTCGACGGAAAAGTCAATGAACCGATAAAAGTTAATTCATCTAGGGAAAGGAAAAACACATGGCGATCATCCACCAGAGCCATCCCACGCTCGAAGAAAAAATCTAACAGGAACTGGAGGCTTGTTACGAAAAAAGATTCCAATGTGCAGGCCGAAGTGAGCCGTTGTGTCCTGTTTACCAACGCGGATGTCGACCTGAATGGCATGAAGGATCCAAAGAACGCGCTTCAGAAATGCCCTGTTTTCAGGAGGCTCCGTGATGGCAGTGCGTTGCACGCCTATCTTCGGCAGCCTCGGAAAGGGACGGATGGCAGCCAGGCCATTCCGTTGCTGAACAAACTGGTGCAATGATTCGTATAGCGAATCTGTGGATGAAAATCATCTTCATGAAAAAAGGGGACTGTTGCAGATTTTTGCTTCTGCGACAGCCCCTGTTTTTGATACGATCATTCACTGCGGATGGTTCGATGCTGCGCCAGCGCTCCGCGTTCGCAACCGGATCCCAGCGCCCAGAGTGTCCAGGCACGCTCTTCCAACGCTACCCACGGCGCAGAT
>CAZGKQ010000169.1:2681-3867 GCA_964526125.1 uncultured Faecalibacterium sp. | reverse complement strand
GCCTGGCTGCCAGCGGTGCTCATGCAGCCATTATCCAGCAGCGCCTGATACAGCGAAGCGTAGGCGGAAATGTCCTCAATCTTGAACTGCTTCAGGTCGCGCATCCACTGGAGTTTGCGGAAGGGATCGGTGCCTTCCACCACATCCGGGATGACAGCAGCTGCGCCGGACAGCTCACCGCTGGACTCGGCATAGTAGCTGTAGCAGGAGAGGATGTAGCCGTCGAGCGTTTCCTGATTCAACATCATTTGCAGCTGCTGCATCAGCTGGGGCAGGTAGTTCAGCACGGCGAAGGTCTGCGTGACGTTCGGGTCACGGTAGGTGATGATGTAGATACCGGACTCGTCTGCGCCGTGGAAGACACCGTAAGCGCCATACTGG
Source organism: uncultured Faecalibacterium sp. (assembly GCA_964526125.1). Taxonomy (GTDB): domain Bacteria; phylum Bacillota; class Clostridia; order Christensenellales; family Aristaeellaceae; genus UBA11524. The sequence continues at coordinate 3,486 of CAZGKQ010000169.1, read as the reverse complement.
TCGCGCAGCAGGGGATAGAGCAGACCGTCGTTGACCAGCGCGCACAGCGCATCCAGCCCACCGTTGTAGCCTTCCAGACCGAGCTGCTCGTAGGTGGCGTACACCAGGTTGTAGTTGACGGAGCTGTTGATAACGATGCCCTCAGCAGCGGCCGGAGTGGGCAGATCGTAGACCTGCGGATCCACCGGGTTCAGCGGCAGGTTGGCAACAAACGCGTCAGACACGGCGCGGTGGTTGGCGATGGAAGCCTCGTTACCGGCAAAGCCAAAGACGGCGTTGGTGGCGTTGTGCAGCGTGTTCTGGATGTCCGTCAGCTTGGCAGCAAAGGCATCCGGGTCGCTTTCCAGCAGCGCCAGCGCTTCGTCCAGGAACTGATAGTAGTCAATGCCGGTGGCGTACATATAGCAGTTGTAGCCGGCGTCGCTCTGGGACATGGCGCGGTAAAGCTGCTGCAGGTAGGCCTGGCTGGCAAAGCCATCCCTGAAGGAAAGACGGCTGCTGTTGAGCAGGGCTGAGATCAGCTCAGTGTCGGTGAAGACGCTCTTGTACAGGATTTCGTCGATCAGGTCATAACAGGCGGCCATGTCTTCGTCAGTAGCGTTCCAGCTCATGCGCAGATACGGCTTGAAGCCCATCTCGTTATCTTCGGCAAGCACGGCCATCTTGATTGTGCCGTTGTAGAGGTAGCGGCCTTCCAGCGTGGCGAGATCCACATAGGAGTGTTCCGTCGTGTCCACAGAGCCGATCAGTTGCAGGTACAGGTTGAACCACTGCAGATCTTCCTGCTTGATGGAGGAAGCATCCA
>CAZGKQ010000169.1:0-2581 GCA_964526125.1 uncultured Faecalibacterium sp. | reverse complement strand
TCCGTCTCTTCCTGCGTGGCATTTTCGCAGATGAAAATGATGTAGGTTTCGGAAGTGCTGTCCGTGCTGTAATCCGCGTAGACGGGATACTGATAGACCAGCTCCGTCGGCTCGGTCACGGGGGTGTAATCCGGCGTGGAAAAGTCGAATTCCTTCTTCTCGTAGGTGGAGAAGAAGCTGTCCATCAGCGACAGGAAGGAAACCGGATCTTCCACATGACCATAAATCGTGGTCAGGCTGTTGGAAGGATGATAGTAGGCCGTATGGTAGTCCTTGACTTCCTGCCACGTCATGTTCGGGATTTCAGAAGGTTCGCCGCCCTGATTGAAGCCCATGTGGCTGTTGGGGAAAGCGGCCTTCAGGGCATTGTAGCGTGCCGCGCTGGACAGGGAGGCAGCGCCCTGCATCTCCGAATACACCGTACCGGCGATGGTCAGGGGAGCATCCGCGCTTTCCAGCGAATAGCGCCATGCTTCGGACTGGAAGATGCTTTCATCCTCGTAGATCATCGGGTTGAAGCAGCTGTCCAGATAGAAATCTGCGTACTTGAGCAGCTGCGCTTCCGACAGCGATGCCACCGGATAGCTCGTCATCACCTGATAGGTCATGGCGTTCATGTAGGTGTTGTACGTCTGGTAGGACAGGTTGAAGAACAGGCTCTGAGAGGGATACTTCTTCGAGCCGTTCAGCGTCGAATGCTCAAAAACATGCGGAATGCCCTTGTCATCGTTCAGCGGCGTGATAAAGGTAATGTCAAACACGCGGTTAGTGTCCTCGTTCAGGACGAAATACACCAGCGCACCGGTCTTTTGATGCTCCAGCAGAATCGTATCTGCGTTGAGCAGCGGCAGAACGCCGTTTTCCTTTACTTCAAAGCCGTTGACGACTGCGCCAACTGTCAGCACCGTGCTGTCCTCGGCCAGCGCCACAGGCGCGATGCTCAGCAACATCGCCATGCACAGCATCAGCGAAAGCACGGAGCAGAGAAGCCGTTTTTTCATCTTGTTTTCCTCCTTGACCTTCTTTCCACCCCAAACAGAGTGGTACACCTTTCATCATAGCACCTTCCCCCTTTTCTGGCAAGGCTTCAACCGGACAGTACAGCAAAAAAACATTCATCATGGCTGAACTTGCCATAGGCTGAAAAACGTGATATACTGGTTATGGAGGCGTATTAATGCCTGGACTTGCAATCGGGGAGGTGAATTCATGAACACGCAGAAGCTGCCGGTGGGGATTGATAATTTCGAAAAGCTGCGCAAGGAAGATTTTTATTATGTCGACAAATCCGGCATGATTATCGAACTGTTGCAGAACTGGGGCGAAGTGAACCTGTTTACGCGCCCACGACGTTTCGGCAAAACGCTTAACATGAGCATGTTGAGATACTTCTTCGAAATCGGCGGAGACAAAAGCATCTTCGACGGCCTGAAGGTTGCGCAGGACAGGGCGCTTTGCGAAAAATACATGGGAAAATATCCGGTGGTGTTCATTTCACTCAAGGGCGTGGATGGCCTGAGCTTTGAAGTGGCCTGTGATCGCCTTCGCTGCCTGATTCGCGATGAGGCATTTCGCCTGGACATCCTTCGAGACAGCCCCAAACTGAGCGAAGAGGAGCGGAAGAGTTATCTGCGTCTTGTTTCGGAAGAAAGCAACCTTTCTGACACGACGGGTAGTCTGAAGTTACTGTGCAGGCTGTTGGAAAAGCATTACGGACAGAAGGCAATTCTTCTCATTGACGAGTATGATGTGCCGCTGGACAAAGCTTACGCGCACGGCTATTATTCGCAGATGATCGATCTGATCCGTGCGATGTTCGGTGCAGCGCTGAAGACGAACGAGAGCCTGTTTTTCGCCGTGCTGACGGGGTGCCTGCGCGTGTCGAAGGAGAGTATTTTTACCGGGCTGAATAACCTGATGGTGCATTCTATTTCGGAAGCGAAGTTTGATGAATACTTCGGCTTCACAGACGAAGAAGTGTGCCGGATACTGACTGATTATGGGCTGGAATCGCATCATGCCGAGGCCAAAGAGTGGTATGATGGTTATCGTTTCGGCGGTCAGGATGTTTATTGCCCGTGGGATGTGATTAATTATTGCTACGCGCTGCGAGGCGATCCAAAGGCGACACCAAAGGCGTACTGGCTGAACACCAGCGGCAATGACATGCTCCGCAGCCTGATTGACTATGTGGACGATGGAACGACGCAGGTGGAAATTGAGGATCTGATTGCTGGAAAAAGCATCACCCGTGAAATTAACGAGAATTTGACGCACAGCGAAATTAACAGGAATGTCAACAACATCTGGAGCCTGCTTTACATGACTGGCTACCTGACGACCACCGAAACACCGTCCGGAGATCAGTATACGCTGCGAATCCCCAACAGGGAAATCCGGAAGATTTACATGAAGCAGGTACTCTCATGGTTCCGCGACAAAGCCCAGGCCGAAACGGCCAGCCTGACAAAGCTCTACGAAGCCTTTGAGCAGGGCGACACGAAAGCCATCACCGACTATCTGAATGAGCAGCTGCTCTACACCGTCAGCTTCTACGACGCACACGAATCCTTCTACCATG